>JALNXV010000021.1 GCA_023230175.1 Candidatus Cloacimonadota bacterium | reverse complement strand
AATGTAGCTTTGATTGGTAGTTTTTATTTATTCGATATAAAAGATTATAAATTGTTCATTATCCTTACTGTATTGATAAATGTATTGCTATTGATATGGTATGTCTATTCATATAGAGATCTCACATTCGGTAAAAGTACTAAAATAAAAGAAAATCATAAGATTATTTCATACTTGTTTAAGATTGGTATTGTTCTTTTATTTTCTAACTTAGTTGTAATGTTTTTTTCTAGTATACCAAGACAATTTGTAGACTTAATGTATCCTGTAGAAATTTATCCCGATATATTTTCTAACTTTTCTTTTGCGTATACACTTATGGGATTTACTGGTGTATTTATGAGCGCAATCAGTTTGGTATTATATCCAAGTTTGAAAAAAGCCACAACCACCGAGATGAAACAGTCATACAATAAATTTAATGCTTTTGTTCTCTCCTCGGTATTTTTACTTATAAGTGCATTTTTCCCTTTAAGTTATATTGTTGAAAAGTTTTTACCAAACTATGAATCATCACTTGAGATATTTTATATACTGGCACCTGGAATTGCTATTTCTTCGGCGGTTACAGTTGTTATCCATAATTATTATAAAACGTTAAACAAAAATAAAGAATTTTTAATATTAGGGATAATAAACTTGATATTATTAACAGGTGTTATTGTGTTAGTGCATACATTTATCAGTCAAAATATAATCTATATTTCAATAACCACTGTAATTGTAGAATTCATATGGTATTTAAGCTTGGATTGTTACCTTAATACATCATATACAAATTTATCTGTAAAAAACATAATTTATATTTTATTATCATCAGTATCATTCTACCTAATTGCTCTATACGAAAATCTTTTTATAGGGTTTATATTATATGCATTAATGATTTTAATTTTAACCCTGATATTTTATAAAAAAGATATAATGAGTATATATATTAAGTTTAAAGAACGTAAAAATAATTCGGTTATAAAATAAAAAAATATTTTTAGTTTGACAAAAATAAAAAATTAGTAGTGGTCTAAGTGTTTATATTAATAAAATTTGTTTTTGTACATATGGCATTAGGGGTATTGCATTTCAAAAACTAAATTAAATCTTACTTTTAAACTTGGTCAATCCATTGCTAATAAATTTAATCCAGATCAAATCATTATAGGAGAAGATACTTGAAAATAATCATATATGCTTGCATACTAGTTCTAAAGTGAAAGACATTATTGGGGTAATGATTACTGCATCTCATAATTCATATACTAATAACGGTATAAAGGTTATTAAATCTGGATATAAGATGTTAGTTGAAGAAGGAATATTTTTTTGAAACATATTATCTTTATAGTATTAGGTATACTAATGCACTTACTAATTCTAACTCAATCATTGTTACCTGCAAATATATCTTCTAGTCAAAGTGGATTTATAGTAGATTTTCTATATCCATTAGTTTCTAATATTGGTATTAGGATTAATATTGAAACATTTAGTCATATTGTTAGAAAAGTTGCTCACTTTACAGAATTCTTTTTGCTGGGTGTGATATGGTATGTAATTTATATGAAATATTTCAATAAAGCAAAGTTAGTCATTGTAGTCTTGATACATGGACTTTTATTAGCTATTGCTGATGAAACGATACAACTCTTCATTGATGGTCGTAGTGGCCAAATTGGAGATGTTTTAATAGATTTTAGTGGTGTTTTATTAGCAAGCATAATGATGTATTTTATATTTAGGTTAAGAGAAAAAAGATTTATTGATAAAGGTTTTAAGTAATTATCGTAATAATAGGGATAACCTTAAATTGAATAATACGTATAGACATATAACTGTTCATAAAAGTATCTTCACTCAGTGAGGGCAATTTTAACAAAAGATCATATCCACAGTATATAATCCAATAGTTTCATAGAAGAATTAGTGATTAACTATAAAAGTTCCCTTAATCGAAAAAGTAACTTTCAAGACACATTAACGTATAAATTAAATAAGCGGGGTCATAACGTAATAAAATATGTTACACCCAATAAATAAAAGCCGAGTCTGGTTAAAGACTCGGCTTTTCGCTATAATTGATTTAGGGCTGTGAGTGTTTATTAATGATTGTTCAGTGTTTTGCTAGTTAATCATTTAGGACTCTTTGAAAATGACAACTTAATCATTAGATACAATCGTGGTAGGATTATAACTGCAAGAACCATATCATTAAGACCACAGTTCATGAAACATTCCACTCAGTCTAACAACAAACAGAATCCTTTGCATCATATTTATTTAAACGTTTTAAGGAAGATTAAGAAAAACACGAAGAACTAATCACGAAAAACTACAAACGATTTATAAACGAACAATATAGTGATTGACAGCTTATCCTCTCGTGTGTTTAATATTTTAATTACATACATATAAAAATTTATTTTTATGCTATGAATAAAGTATATTTTGTATTACAATTTATCTAAAGAATTATGTAAGTTTATTATGTCTTAAATAGCCAACTATTAGATGAAAGTCAAGTATTTATCTTGAACACAGTTAATTAAATAACATTTTATAAAATAATATCAGCCCCTTTTGGTTGTAAACATGTCTCTGAAAGGGCTGTCAAACAAAAGGTATTAATAAAGAAGAAAAATAAGGAGAACTTGATTATGGATGAATATGAAATGAGAATCGTAAAAACAAAAATAGCTATTAAAGAGGCGATTAAAGAAAATAACTTCTATAATCCGTGGGAAAAAGGGAGTATCATAGTAAAAAAAAATAGGAAAATATTAGATTTAGATTTGAATGAAATTCAAAATAAAAAAAATAGTTTAACAGGTAAGAGGATATTATCAGAATTTAATGACGCAAATGATCCGTTAGTACATTATCAGTTTCCTTTACCAATTAATGGCAATTTTCTGAAGGCAAAATATTTATTGCTATATTCTAATCCCTCTCTAGAAGAATCTCCTTTAGAATCAAATGGCGCAAAACTAAAAAGAGAAGAAATCGAAAATAGACTTTTGAAGTGTTTTAAATTGGATGAAGACGCTACACTTGTGATTCCGAATGATGATTGGAAAAAGTGGTATACTAAGGAGTTAGACAGATTTTATTCGGAGGAAAATGAAGATTTTATAAATAAATTTTGTTTTATCAATTTGTTTGCATATCAAACATTATCTGATGAATTTGATTTAAATGTTAAAGAAATTGAAGAGATGAAACTTCTTCCAAGTACTAAATTCGTTGAAGAGCTTGTGCAAATTGGAACCAAAGCAGGTAAAGAGATTTTTATAATGCGAACTAGTGAAAATGTTTGGAAAGTAAGAAGAAGCAATAATAATATAAAAAAAGATTATAATTTTTATAAGCTTGAATTAGAAGTTTCAAAATAGATATAGACCAACTTACTCTTTATCTTTAACGGATTTAAGTAGGAATTAGAATAATCAAAGATATTAACATACCAATCAAAGTTTATGAAAAAGATTTAATTGTCAAATTAACAGTTTAAGTTGCTTTAGATTTTACCGCGGAAGGAACAAAACAGAGATATTAGAGGGTACTAATTCATATTAAAATTAGTAACTCAACACAGCGCATATATATTATAGTAAATAAGAAACTGAAAGATTAATAAAATAATTTATAATCAAAACTTTTGAATAATACAGTTATAAATCGAAAATACAAAAATTTGATTCATAAGAAATGTGAAATCATTTAAAAATATAAAAATGTACATAACATAAGGGACTGTAACGAAATAAAATAAGTTACACTCAATAAACAAAAGCCGAGTCTGGTTAAGAACTCGGCTTTTTGATGTTATTGAAGTATGGAAAATACACAATTAAATCAACACTATTTTAACCCAAAACAGTTAAAATTACCACTATCTTTATGAATAAAGATACCATTTGATAGTGAAGTTCGTACATTTGATGAAGTCTTTAGTAAATTGGAGATGGACAAATACTTAATATCTGATAAAGAGACTTAGGGTCGTATCGGATATAAGACGATTTAGACATCGTGGTACTGAAAATGTTAAACTTGAGTTTTTTCTAACAATAATAGGGTATAACTTAGATAAATACCACAATAAAAAGTATCGAATAATTCAATAGTTATCTCGTGGAAAACCTAATAAATAAAAGTTTTCAATTCTTTGTTATTGTGTACCCTAAGTCAAAGACTATTTAATTAAGTTAATACTAACATTAGATGGTTGAAAAGCATGATAATACTAAAGTGAGAAAGTGTTTATAATTAAAATGTACTCAAAGAACTGTCAAAATTTATAATTGCATAAAAAGTCCATTCAATATATAATAAACATAAAGAATTAAAAGATTAAAAATTTAAAATTTAAAAATAAATTTTGGGAGGAAATTTTATGTGGAATGATAACGCATCAAAAGTAGATTTACTTTTTTTTAAACCATATTCGAAAATTATTAAAAATATATCTTTAGCTAAAAGTAACGCACCTGACACTATTGGGTTGTTTGGCAGTTGGGGATCAGGCAAATCTACAATTTTAGAACTACTCAAAGAAGAGATTGAAGCAGAAGATAGTTCGATTTATATTAAATTAAATGCCCGGCTCTTAGAAAATTATGAAGATGCTAAAATAGCAGTAATAGAAGGATTGTTAACATCATTAAAGGAACTAAAAATCAGATTTCTGAGTTTGTTGAACTTGGCGCTTATTTTTCTGTAAATCCCGATCAAATAAATAATAATAACATAATGTCTATACCCTTAAATAGAGTTTTAGTAGAAACAGATGGTCCAAATAATAAACTGTTCAAAAATAATTTTAGTACCGATAATATAGTTTCTGCTTACAAAATAATAGCGGACAAATTTGGTGTTAGTAATCTGGAAGAACAGTGTTATAAAAATTTTACTAATTTATTAGTCAAATAACCAAATCATAGATAGGTAAAATCGAGCAAATAGCGGGAAATTGAAAAAGAGGATGATTTTTGTCAGCAAGTAATAAAGACAAATAGATAAATGAAATAGATGCATTTATTAAAACTAGTAGCAGTAGATTTAGAGTTAGAGCTTTTAGCATTATCATTAAGGATATTTGTGTTCAGATTATAAAGAATAATGTAGATGATTATAACTACTCAGTGGATGGTGTGCAATTCACATTGGAGAAACACTTGAAGATGCACATTATAGAGAAGTGTTAGAAGAAATGGGACATCCTTATCAAATTGATAAGCTATTATTCATTCGTGAAAACTTTTTCAAACAGGATGATTTGTTATGGCATGAGAGTGAATTTTATTTTCTAATGAAAGTTGATGATATCAATGTGTTTGAATCGAGTTATGGTTCACTTGGTGCAAAGGAAGGTAAGGTTTGGATACCAATGAATTAGTTTAATAAATATAAAGCCTATCCTATTTTTTCCCTATTGAACTATAAAAATTGTCTGATAAATTAAGGGTCATTACAGCTTTTGAATAGTCTATTCAATAATCACAGTTACTGTTCTTTAAATAAGAAAGCCTTATTTTTAGGCAGTTATTAGAAATATTTTTATGGGTAAATAAGAGGAAACTCGATAGTTATAGGATTATGATAATGTGAAATCTGAAGTCTGTTGGTGTGTAGATCAACTTCAGTTGAAATTAGAAACAATAAATCAAACTAATTTTAGTGACACAATTTAAGGATTCCAAAAAATGTTTCCTAAAAAAGGAGGAAATAATATCACAAATTCAGAAAAAATATGTAGCATTCTCTGTGAAAATAAATTCCTTCCTGAATTTGTTTTCAACGATTTGAATTTTGAAATTAATAAAAGTCAGAAAGAGCTAGCAGATTTGGCGATCGAAATAAATAATGTGTTACTTATTATTCAAGTTAAAGAAAGAAACAAAATTCTTTCAAAAGAAGAAGAACGAAAATGGTTAAAAGGGACTGTTTTCAATACTGCCATTAAACAAGTTAAAGATAGTTTCAAGTTGCAGGCAGATTCTAAAGGAATATTCTTTAAAAATATTAGTGGACTTAGTTCTGATTTAAGTGGACATAAGATAATTCCTATTGTAGTTTTCTTTAATAAAAACATAAACAGCTATTCAAGGCATTATTATAGTGAAAAAACTAATATAAGAATCAATGTGTTTGATGAAGATGATTTCAGATTAATGATTACTAGTTTGCTTATTCCAATCGACATTATCAATTATTTAGAGTATCGCACATACATAGTTCCGGAGTCTCACATTCCAACTATAGATAATTTAATGGATGTGATGATAACAAATTCAGAAACTAATACATGTATTATTTCAAATAAAAGTGAAGAAGGATTAATAAATTCATTTTATGCAATAAATCGAATAGACAATAGGGCTGATGAGAATATTTTGAAATACAGACATTTTCTTGATATATTTACTGCTCGACAATTAGACGATACAGATCCACGAATTTTGTTGTCAAAACTTTTATTGCTTGAAAGAGATATTATTTCTAAATTCATTGAAAGATATTATTCAACAATCGAGTTATCAAAAAACAGAACAATCAATTTCTATCGATTAGTTTTGACATCTGGAATTGGATTCTTATTTGTAAGTTTAAATCAAAAAAACATTGACATTATGAACCATTTTGCCTACTTATTTAAATACAAAAATAAATTAAATACTGCCATTGTAATTTGGATTAACTATGAAAAGGATATAGATATTGATTATTCTATAATTGAGTCAGATTGGACTTACGATGAAGTAGAAGAAAAACATTTAATAGATACAGGAGAAATTGTTGATTATTTGTAATTTTAAACATCAATAGGTTCAATAATCACTGTTTATGAATGCATAAATAGGAAAATGATATACCTACATATAGATAATAGATATGCTTTTCCAAGTAAGTATGAGCAAATTAGAAATCAGTGTTTATAAGCGTAACATGAGTTTGAAAAAGATCAAAACCAGTCTCATGTAGAAGATGTTATTCATGAAAAATATAATTGCAAGTTTTAATACAAAAATCTATTTTTCGAAAACTTGGTTGATGTATTTAACGATAATACTGAAATACAACAACTATATATAGATTCTATAGATTTAGCAGTAAAAAGCATGATACTTACTAAAAGAATTGACAGGTATAAATATGTAATTTGTAAGTTTGTTGCTGTAGCTAGTTACATTGAGACTAGCAATGGCAATATAAATGATACTTGGCATGGAATGTTAAAAACCATAGGTGTATTGTCAGAACAATTTGATTCCAGCATAGAGTCATGGACACTAGAAGACTCCTATATAGAAACAACTAGAATTTTTAAATTTATTACTAAAGAATCTATACGATTTAATCAATTCAACAATTTACCATTTATGATGACTTAAAGCAGAAAATGAAATACTTTTTATGGGTAGCAGATGGGCAAAAGCAAGTAAATAATGGAAAATTGAGAAGATGAGTAAAAAAGAGAAATGATAAGATAATTAACGAAAAATAGATTTGAAAAAAGTACAAGAAATCATTTATAAATAAAAATATTGGAGGATAGTATGGCACATAAAGTATTTATTAGTTATAAAAAAGAAGATTTACAGTTTAAAAACCAATTGGTTAGTTTGTTTAACCAAAATAAAGTGGATGTGATTGACAAATCATTAAACGATATAATTCCAAGTGATAATCTTGATTATGTAATGCAAGTACTAAGAAGAGATTATTTGAGTGATTCAACAGTAACAATATTTTTAATAGGAGAACATTCTTCTGAAAGAGAAGGGAACGATTTTCAAGGAAGACCACATCAAGCATTTATAAAAAAAGAATTACAAGCAACGTTATTTGATCGTGAAAATAATTCTCGTAGTGGTTTACTTGGAGTAGTCTTACCAAACATGTATGATAAAGTTTATCAAGGAACAAGCATTTGTTCTACATGTGGTGGTACCCACAACATTGTGGCAATAGATGATAGTACAGTAATTAAAGAATTCAGTGCAAATTATTACATTAAACCACACAATAAATGTGCATATACTGAAGATGATAGATATGCAGTTTTAGTTAAATGGGATGAGTTTTATTCAAGCCCTGAAGTATTTATAGATCAAGCATTTGATAAGAGAAAAGAACCGGTTGCTAATCGTGTTACTGTATATCCTAAATAGAGAAGGGTAAAAACAATGTCTAACTGTGCTAAATTTAAAATGAATTGGACTGTGATATTAAAACTTTTCTATACTATTTCAGCTTCATTATTCGGTGCTATTGCAATTTTGCTTTCATTCGTAACATTTGAAGAGATTGGAATTACTAGTATAATTTGTAAATTTTTAATATTCCTTACATTATTGGGTTTATCATTTATTATAAGTTCTATTTCAGTTGTATTTTTCTTCAAGAAAAATCGTATTTGGTCAAAAGGAAAAAATAAAGTTTATGCAAGTTACGGTGATTTATTGAAATATGCATTCAAAATAAAAGAGAAAAAAAGAAAAATAATTGTTATTCCAGTAAACGACGCTTTTGATACGATAGTTGAAGTCGGAGGGGAAAAGACGAAAAATCCTTTGGTGACACCGAAATCGATTCATGGAGAGTGGGTTACTAGAATATGCAAGGAACTAGATATTAATCCTAAAGAACTGAGCAATAGAATTCAAAAAAATCTAAAACTAAATGGTTTTACGCCTGCTGAAGTAATTAGTAATAAAATAAAGACAAGAGGAAATTTAGAAAGTTATCCCATTGGGACAGTAGCTGTTATTGATGGTAATGAATATACAACATTCTATCTCTTAGTTATTTCAAAATTTAATGAGAACAATAATGCACGTTCATCAAAGCGGGCAATCACGGATGCTGTTGATGATCTGATTGAATTCTATGATAAAAACGGTCAAGGGTATCCATTGTTTATGCCATTAATGGGAACAGGTTCTTCAAGAGCGAATATAACCCACGTACAATCATTGAGACTGATAAAGTCATGCATACTTACATCAGAAGAAAAAATAAATGGATCAATGAACATTATTGTGTTCAATGGTGATAGAGATAAGGTATCAATATTTAAGTAATGTATCAAATTACAAATTATAAAATAAAACTAAGGAGATGATTTTATGACTTATAGAAATGGAACATATGTCGCGTTTGATGGTGGAGGAGATTCTGATATAATAACTGGTGATATTAAGTATTTTAATCTAATGAAAGCTTGGAAAAGTTCAGAGGATATAGATTTTACTTTTAGTGATTCTCATCAAAAAACATATCAAGTTAATGATGATTCCAAACTTTCCACATTAAGAACAAGACTTTTAGAACGGATTAAAAATAGTAAAAATTTTATTTTAATATTATCAGACAAAACAAAGAAAAAAAACAAGAATCTTGATTGGGAGATTGAGAAAGCATTCGAATACAAATTACCATTTATCATTGTATACCCTGAATATGAAAAAATACAATATCCTACATTTCACAAAGATGTATGGCCAATAAAACTTACCAAACTAATTGATGAAGAAAAGATTAAATGCATACATATATCTTTTAAAAAAGAGCCAATATTGTACTCAATAAATAAGTATTCAGTTGTCACAGAAGTATATCCTAATACAAGTGTTTCATATTATAGTATTGATGCTTACAAGGCTTGGGGTATTGAATAAGATTCTTGATATTTAATAAGTTCAATAACATACGGGATTGTTCCCAAACTTATTGAGAAAATAAAAACTTTATTTTTCAGAAGAGCATTGTATTCCACTAAATTCAAAAAAAGCAAGATATCCAAGGAAGATACTATTCTCTTGAACTTATTGGAAAATAGTGACACTCCTTATGGAGTCAATTATCCAAAGTAATCTATAATTATTCTTCTATGGAGGTTATGATATGTACAAGCAAATAATTGAACACATCGAAAATATATTAACTTGGGATAATGATGAATCCTTTTTGTTGGATGCATTGGTATTGAGTTGCGCTAAATTATTTCAAAAATCATACATTGAACTAAATGAAAACAGTCTTGTAACTATATCTCCACTATTAAGACAAATACAAGAGAATATGATTGTAATGCTTGGAATTATTGAGGAAGTATACACATTGGAAGATTTTGTAACTAAAAAGCATAATCCGAAGTCAATTATGAATTTAATTAAGGAAAAGCATAAAACCAAAGTAAAAGAATTCGAATTGATGAATCAATATTTAATGGGATTAAAAGACGTGTTAAATAAATTTTCCCATACTAATTTTGAAGGTATAATGACTCTTTTTACAGAAAGATTCCAAGTTCATGAATCAATTGAGTTTAATCAGATTATGATGAAATTTTTTATAACTTTTCTAGAAGCTCCATTCATTATAATGGTAAACGAAATTTATAAACTAGATTTTAAAACGCCTTCAATTATGAATTTGAAAAAAGAGCTAAAAAACATTGGAACACTTAAATATGTAACTAGACATTTTCCTGAATCCATTAAAAACTTTATAAACGAGTCTGAAATTCTTCGTAAATATTATCAAAACACGATTAAAGATTTACGTTCCATGGCCGACGAAATCGTAAAATTCAAAACTGATGTGTAGGGAATTTTTATGCCAAATAAAACAGTTATAAATGCAAATGAATTTTTGGAAGCTGCCAACAGATGTGACTTTCAAGAGTCTATTAAAAATAAAAAGTATCCATTACTTGTTCCTGAATTTGTAAATACTGCTTTTGCATGTGAGTTATATATGAAGGCAATTGCAAAATTCCAGGGGATAGAAGAAATGAAAAAGCACAAATTAGATGAACTATTTAAAATGCTATCCTTAGAAGCCAAAGAAGCCATTTATGATTTATGGAGAGTTTCAAATGGCAATTACATATCGGCATGTGATTATGCGAGACAAATGTTTAGTAATAATTTAGAAGCCATAACTAATGTCTTTGTAAGATTTAGGTATGCTCATGAATGGTCAGAAAGTACTATTAGTTTAGAACATAGTTTTACTGTTGAACAGTTTATTAAATTCTCACCAATGAGTGCAAGCAGACCTCTCGGTTCACCACCAGTATATTCTGGATTCTTAAAACAATTTGCGTTGTCATTAAAAATATATGCAGAGAAATTGATTGGAAGACAGTATAATTCATAAATCATCCGATTTATTTAAGTGACGGGGATAAATACTAGTGGCTGAAAAAAAATCAAAAGAAAAATACATATTCTATTATAATGAGACTGAGCATAGTAGGAAAATTACTAAAAATACTATTACTGCCAACAATTACGCATCCTATTTTATTGCTCCAGTAGTATTTAAAAAGTTGCGTGAAAATTTGATTTTTGAAATTTCTAAAATTATATAATCAATAATCCACTGTTTATAATGTTACAAATGGATTAGCATCATACATATATAGATTTTCCGCAGATAATATTGAAAATATAGTAGGAGGATTCAAATGGGGTACATAAAAAACTTACGCATAATCGGATTCAAAAGGTTTACTGATTTTTATATCAGCCTTAATGAAAATACTAATATTTTTGTAGGGGATAATGAAGCAGGGAAAAGCACAATAATTGAAGCTATCGATATCTTAGTAAACAAAACTTATGAGAATTTTGACAAATATATCCTTGGAGAGCTTTTTAATTCAAATGCTGTTGCTAAGTTTAAAACCAACCCATCTTTTGAAAATTTACCTAGAATTGTTATTAGTGGAGAATTTGAATTGAAAAACACTGATAGATACAGTAAAGATTACTATGGTATCAATTGGTATGGCTCTGACAAAATTACTTCAAAGTATGGAATCTTGTTTGAGTGTCAAGTTGAAAATGATATGAAAGTAGATGTCGCTGATATCATTAGAAAAAAAATAATACCTTTTGAATACTATACCCTTAAATGGGATACATTTAAAAATGAACCATACAACAAATTGAAAAAAGCTTTATCTTTTGTTCCGATTGATGCGTCAAATAATAACTCTTTTAATTCAGTAGATTTTTATTCAAAGCGCTTATTTCTTAAGAAACATGAAGAAAAAATGACTATTGTCAAAACGGATTTCCGTACTTTCCTTGATGAAAGTTTTTCTAATTTGAAGCTAGAACTTTTAGAGGGGAGCAAAAAATTCGGCTTAAATCATAAAAAATTAATTCTTGAGAATATTGTAGGTATTTTAGATGATGAAATACTTATAGAAAATAGGGGCAAAGGATTAGAGAAGATGATAAAAACTGACTTATCAATAGAGAGTAAGAGTGAAAATGACGTAATCGCTATTGAAGAACCTGAAAACCATCTCTCTCATACTAATCTTAGAAAGATGATTCATAATATTCAAACTAAATGTGCAGATAAACAACTAATAATTACGACTCATAATAGTTTGATTGTATCTGGGCTGTCTTTAAAAAACGTTATTTGGATTTCAGAAAATACGAAGAAAACACTGGATAATCTCGAACCAGATGATTCAGATTACTTTATGAAATTAGAAAATGATAATCTTTTAAGATTTATTCTAGCAAATAAAGTGATATTGGTCGAAGGTGCAACAGAGCAACTCATTGTTCCATATTTATTTGAAATGGAGAATTCAAGTGAGAAAAGAGCTCTTGAATCTGAAGGCATTGATGTTATCAGCTGTAATGGACTATCATACAAAAGATATTTGAAGATAGCTGACATACTCAATAAAAAGGTTGCAGTTATGACGGATAATGATGGATCTGATGATAAAATAAGTGAAATTGTTACTTATAACAACTCAAATACAACTTCTAAAATTTTCACGCCTTCTAGTATAGAGGAACACACTTGGGAAGTAAGTTTGAAAAAGGAAAATGAATTACTTATTGATGAACTAGTAAAGATTCAGCCAAATGCAAAATATAAAATCAATGGAATAGAATTGGAAGACAAAAAATTGGCATTTATGTTATTAAACAAAGTTGACGTTTCAATGCAACTAATTAATTCTCAAAAAAAAATTAGCATTCCTAATTATTTGAAAGAGTTATTTAAATGGATAAAAGAATAATATTGGCAAAAGCTGGTTCTGGAAAGACATATTATATTTGCAATAATCTGAATCCGATTAACAAGAATTTAATAATTGCTTATACAAATCAGAATATTAGTAATATAGTCAATGAAGTTAGCAAAGCACATGATGGTATACCAAATCACACAGAGATTATAACTTTTCATAGTTTTATTTATCGTAACTTTATTAGACCATATGAATTACTTTTTTCAGAGAAATATAACTGTCCAGTCTTTAGAAGTAAAGGAGTATCTTTTGTAGTGCCAGAGCCAGCAATGATAAAGGGAAAGTTTAATAGCAAATATCACAAAAATAATACTATTAAACACTACTACACATATAACTGTGAACAAGTATTTCTTAGCAGAATGTCCGACTTAGTGGTTAAGAATAAAGAAATTTTTTTACATGGCATAAGTTACATGAAAAAGTTCTTTGATTATTTTTATATTGATGAAGTACAGGATTTTCGAGAAAGCGATTGGAAACTATTAGAGATGATTATTCAAGAATTAGATAATGTCGTTCTTGTTGGCGATTTTTACCAGCATTCTGTGAGTGGAGACAATAATTCTGGAATTCCATTCAGGGTAAATAATACATTGAAGAAGTATAAGGAGTATCTAACAAAATTAGGGTTAACTGTAGATGAACTAACATTATCCAAGAGCAGAAGATGCACAAAAAAAGTTTGCGAATTTGTCAGCATAAAAACAAAAATTAACATAGAACCTTTTAATATGAGTTCAACTAGTGAAGTTCGAGAAATTTCTGATCGAGAAGAATTGATCAACTTGCTGAAAGATGATTTGGTTATGAAACTTCTATTAAGAAATTCCCATAAACAGTACTTCAAAGCCATAAATTGGGGGAATTCAAAGGGGGATACTTATGATGCAATACTTGTTGTACTTCCATCAACACATAAAAAAATATTCGATGAAGATTTTGAAATTAGTAGTGAAATATCAAGAAATAAACTCTATGTTACGTTGACTAGAACTAGGGGTGATTTACTAATAGTTCAAGATGAAATCTTTAAAGAATTTAATGAGAAGATTCTTTGAATATAAATGCAATAATCACTGTTTATGAAGTCTCAAATGAGTGATATATATACTTTAATGAGTAACTTATTGTTGAAATCAAGTAATATCGAGCAAAACACAAGTTTATCTCAAGGGAGGAAAAAATGGAGGTTAAATTAGTAACATACACTGAGAGTAAAGAAGCTAGACAAAGAGCAACCAAACTTATTCAAGAGGTAAGAGAGCACTCTCTGATAAAAGGACGCTATAAGTTTAATCATAGATTGATTGGCTCTGGGAAAAGAAGATGTATTGTTAAAGATCTTGATGGAAAATATGATTTAGACTATCAGATCATATTGACAAAGAATTCGAAACAAGGAGACTCTAAACCAACACAAATTAAAGCTGACTTTTTTCAGGCTTTTTCTGACTGTAAAAATCAAAACGAGAAAGTTGAAAACTCAACTACAGTTATTACTGTGAGAATGTCTAAAAACCAGAGAACTTTTGATGCTAGCAAAGAAAAGTTCTCTTTTGATTTCGTAATAATCAGTATTGATGAATCAAAGAGAATAAGACGAAATGCTCCTAATGCTTATACCTGGGTTCAACTACCAAGTAAAAACTCCTATATTTATGAAAAATTCAATGGATTATCAGCAGATGATCAAAGACATCTACTAGAAGAATATATTATCCCAAGAGTAATTAAAGAAAAAGACAAACATGAGGCAGATAGATTTTCTTCAGTTCATATTTTCTACGAAGAAGTTAATAATCATGTGGAGTAAATATATGACAAAAGACGAATTGATAAAAAAACTGAATTTCAATCCAAGTAATGATAAAGAATATAATGATGCGGAATTTTATCTAAGAGTTAAAGGGATCGCTTTTCATCAGAAGATTATGACTCATTTAGGTGTTGATTTTGATGATGATAAATCAACAATAGAATGGTCAAAGGTATCAGCATTACTACGATATGATAAAAAGTTGAGAGATAAAATCTATATTTATATAGCTACTCTCGAAGAATACATACGTGCCTATTTAAGTAACAAATATGAAGATAATCCTATTCAACCCTTTTGGCAAGACGGAATATCACCTCGTTCAAAAGTTAAATCTAAAATTAAAGATGGAGAATGTGTTTCAGATGTACTTCAATCGATTGAGTTTGGAGATTTGTTAAATCAAGTTAAAAAAATGTCTACAGAAGATTTATGTGAGATGTTTGATACTACGACAGATATCCATTCAAATCTTGATGCTGTAAGGGAGTTAAGAAATGCAGTAAGTCATCATGCCTTTTTAATGGACTATAAGTTTAGAACGTGTATAGTTGAGGGAATTAGCAATAATTCTTTGAATCACAATATTAAGAATTTAAGACAACTATTGCCAAACGAGTATAGATATGGGAAAAATCGAAAAGGCGGAATTACCACTGATATAGATAATTGTAAATATGAACGAACAAAAGATAGACCAGAATCAAAAAAACAACTAATGAATTTGGATTTTCGAGATATTGTGAATATGAATTGAAGGAGATTATGTCTTAATGGATAAGTTTGATGAATATGATTCCAATCAAACTTGTGACTTGAATGAAATTAGAGATGAGTTGTGGCATCATTCTAGATTTTTTGGTTTGCGTTTCACTTATATAATTAAGATGCTTGAAGATGAATATTACTCTGAATCTTTAATATTATTGATTATGTTAAGTTGAATAATAGTGTTGATTTCCCTTTAAGTGAAATGAGTAACTACGAGTACATTCTTTTTAAATTGATTTTGCCAATCATGAGCTGCTTTAGCGACAAATATCATTATAGTATCACTATGACTATTGGTGAGTATTCAGTAAATGCTTTATCCAAGCAGTTTGGAATTAATGACAATGATTTAGATAAGATGTTGAGTGTAGGTATTGAACCAGGTATGAATTTAACGGAAAAGCAAAAGAAAAAAAGGAGAACGAGATTGACTTAATGAGGTATTTGGATAATACATCACCAGTGGATTATTGGCAAAGTATTTTTAAAGTACTATTTAAAGAATAGATTAAGTTGACGTCCAATATGGAGGTATATAAAGATGTTGAAGAAAGGTGAAATGGTTCAATTTTTTAGACAAAAGGATTATGAAGTATTGAATCCCAACTTAGGTGGGGGAAGTTTTGGAAAAACAATAATAATTAGGGACAACTTGATTGATGAAATATTTGTGTGCAAAAAGTATGAACCATTTAGCGATGATGCAAAGAAAGAGTTTTACGATACATTTGTATCGGAAATTAAAATAATGCACAAGTTATATCATGAAAATATTGTAAGAGTATTTAATTATTATCTGTATCCTGATCAATATTCAGGGTATATTTTAATGGAATTCATTGAGGGTAAAGAAATAGACGAATTTTTCTCTGATGATATTTTTAAGATATTTTCAGATGTAAACCACATATTTCTTCAACTCATAGATGCCTTTGTCTATCTTGAGAAGAATAGCATTATACATAGAGATATACGTGCTAGCAATATACTTGTTAGTCAAAATGATGTAGTTAAAGTAATAGATTTTGGACTTGGTAAATCCCTTCAAAAACAAAGTGATAATATCGATACATTTAAATCAATAATTAATAGGCAAGGTATGGAAATTGTGCCTGAAGAATTTGGTTTGGGATACTATGACAATTTAACTGATATGTTTTGTTTGGGTGAATTATTTAATAGATTGATTAAACAAAATAATATAGGAGATTTTAAATATACAAAAGTATTGCAGAAAATGATGAAAGTATCAAGAAGTGATAGATACTCATCATTTAAATTAATAAAGAGTGATATTAACACTAAGAAGTTAGCTACACTTGACATAAATGAAAAAGACAAAACCATTTATCAATTATTTACTAATGGGTTAAAGAATTCGATCTCAGTTTATCGCGGGGATCCTCAATTTAACTATGAAATTGATGAAATTAGTAATGGATTAAAATCAATTATCTCGACAAATCTGCTAGAAGAAGAAATTCAGCGAAAAGATATTCTTATTAGAGTATTTGTGAAATCTGCGTATAAATATTTTACTAATGTTAAAATATTAACGAAGGTTGTAAGCGATTTTTATAATTGGTTCATTGACCTAGATGAAGATGACAAAGTTCTTATTATAGAAAGCATTATACAAAAAATAGGAAATATAAAAGTAATTAGTGACGAAGACTTACCTTTTTAGTACTAAAGCAAGTCGATACTGTAACTACTGATTATGATGTCAAGAATTGAGAAATGAGTAATTCTTTAGTTGCTAAATGGCAAAAAACTTATTATCATAGTTTGTAAACGTAAATGAAATTAGATGTGGTGAGCAATGGATGACAATAAGAAAAAGTTTGAAAATTCAAAAACTGATTTGTTTTTCCTAGTAAGGGAACTCAGATTTGTCATTAATTTAATACATTTGGCTCTAGAAGAAACAAATCATTTTGACCTAGTGATAAACGATCAATCTTTTTCACATTCATGTTGTTATCAAACCAGGGAGTGGAACGTCTTTTAAAACTTTCATTATCATATAATACTATGATAGATGAAAAAAGTGGTGAATTTTCACCAAAAAAATAAAGGCATTCTATTTCAAAGTTAAAGGGCTTGTCCAATAAGGGGGGGTATTGGAGAAGCCCTATATAGGATAAAATTCAGTCAAAGTAAAAGTGAACAGAAATGCTGTTTTTGGCAGAAGTGTTCACTAGAATATTATTCTAATAGGTAAAAATGTTAATAATATAGATGTGTCACCTGATTTAGGGAATTTAATATGTATCTGCAGATGATGTCACAGCAAAGAAACACATAGTATAAAAGATAAATATGCATATGATGGAAATGGAGATTTTATTGAGAAATTGAGTTTTTTTGTTAATATATATGAAGAGGAGATTATTTTAATGATACTAACAAATGTATTACAAAACGTAAATATAAATTCGATGATTGGTGTTATTGGGACATTGGCGGGAGTTACTTTAGGATGGGGACTTTCGACACTGTCAAATATAGGAAAATTGTATTTTACTAGACAAAGTGTCAATATATATGGTTTAAGATTTGATGCAAAAAGCATTGCTGGGAAAGTAAAAGTTTTATCAGGAGGAACATTAAAGTTCTATTTTGATGTTTTTAACTCAAGCGGAAGAAATAAATATATTCAAAAAATTCAATTGGTTTTCAAGAAAAATGAAGAGATTACATTTATACGAGATACGACCATTATCTTAGGGAAAAGTGTTATATCAAAAATATCTGAACCTGGTTTAGAAAACAAAGTAATAGAAACAGAAAATTCAATACCTTTACTTAGCGCGAATGGCGGTTCTAATGTAATAGAGGCGAAAAATAGAAAAACAATATTAGGTGAAGCGACATTATATGATGTGAGTGAGATTTTTAATTTCGATAGCATTTATATAACGTACTCTGATCAGAAGGGAAGAAAAAAGACTGCTTTTTTATGCAATAGAGTTGATATTATTGGGCAACAACATTGGGTTGAATAGTTGAAGACTAACAGAAATGTTGGTCTTTTTTGATGTTAAAAAAATCATAACAGCACTTCATATACTCTAGTTAATAAATATTAGTTTTGTATGATATAATTAAAGTGAATTCTAACAGATAACATTATTAATAAGAGAGGATAAATTGTATGATAATTGAAAAGTGTCCCTATTGTAATGGGAAATTGAAAACAGGGAAATTAGTTTATAGATTTGCGTATAGGGCTCCAAAGATTATCTTTGACGACGGTTCAGAAAAACTAGTCAATACGTTTAATCCATTTAAAGGGGCAGTAATTAATAAAGTGTTTTACTGTGAATCATGTCGTGTGATGTTAGCTGATTTAGGTTCTGAATCTAAGTAAGTAATTTAAAAAAGACTTATCTATCAATTAAATACTTTAAACACTGATCCGCCATGAAATGGCGGGTCTTTTTTAAGACAATTATAAATAAGGTTGTTGTTATTTATTTGAATAAGCATAACAATTTTTATAAATTAGAACCAGTAATATAATTAAACATGAGGAGTGATAAACATGGTTTTAACGAAATATGATGGAAGTA
>JALNXV010000307.1 GCA_023230175.1 Candidatus Cloacimonadota bacterium | reverse complement strand
ATGGAATTCTGCAAACAATTGGATTTGATATCAGCAAAGACACTGTGATCAACTATGTCGGTTACGCTGTCCAATCCTTCCTGGTCTTCGGAATAAGGAATTATTACTCCAGATTCGCTGACCGTGAGGGAAATCAGAAGTATTATTTCGCTGACAATGGAATCCTCAATCTGTTCTTGATGAACCACGATCCTGTGCTGCTTGAGAATCTTGTTGCCGCAAGACTGATGCAGAAGTATGGAAAAGGGGTTTTCTTCCTCAAGTCGGAGAAAAACGGGATTGACGTGGACTTCTATATTCCTGAAAAGAATACAGCTATTCAGGTTGCTTATTCGCTTTCCAATACTTCGAATGACCGGGAGACTAGGAATCTCGTCGATTTGAAATCCAGCATGCCAGAAGTCAAGCGTCTTCTTATCCTTACTTTTGAAGAAGATAATCGCTTGAAGATTTCAGATGCAGAGATCGAGGTTCTGCCGGTGTACAAGTGGCTGCTGAATGACGAAGATTGAAATCGCCGGATTGATTTACCGTTCTGGTTTGCAGTTCGTGGAGGGGAATAGAGAGTGGTTTAAGACATCTGCTCGATCTACAAGAGCGCGCAGACAGGAGAGAAGGTGGGTTTCTAGCTTGATTCTGCCCTGAGAATTGATATACACGGTGCGGCAGGTTACTGCTTGGCCCGCAAATGACTTCAAACGACTTCAACCGACGTTTGAAGTGGCTTTGAAGTAATGATTGAAGTTGACTTGAAGTAATCTTTGAAGTGGGATTGAACTGCAATATAAACTGAGAGGTATCAAGATGTTGCTTGAAGAGATTACTGATGTATCAATCATTGAAGATTCCAGGCTTGAATGCAAATTGTGCCTTAACCATGACAATGTGGAAGGATGGATCAAAACCGTTGCAGGGTTCTCAAACGCAGAAGGCGGAAGCGAAGCGGATGCCGAAACGTTGGCGGCATTCTCCAAAGGATATGACAGGATCACAGAAAGAGGCCTGAGCCGGAACCCATTGGGGAAGTCCACGGGGAAACGCGGAAGACCGGCGAAAGGCAAGGTGAGATGCCTTGTGGATCGCCTCATAAAGTTCAAAGACGAAGCCATGCGTTTCCTTACAGACTTCAGTGTGCCATTCAGCAACAACATTGGAGAACGCTCGTTTCGCTTGTCAAAAAACAAGATGAAGACTGCAGGGTCGTTCCGTTCCAAGGACGGCGGCTCCAATTTCTTCAGGATATTCTCGGTAATCGACACTGCCCGTAAGAATGGCGTGTCAGCCTTTGGCGTCCTCTCAAAAATCTTCTCAAATTCCGAGAGTCTAGGATTCTTGGGGCTTTAATACACCTGAGTAGTTACAAAATTTCACGCAAAGACCTGAATGGCTACTAAGGACAAATCAACCGAAGGAAACCTTTGCTGCAAGGAAAAAGAATGCTTGGTATGTTCTCAGATTCTTTGGCGAAGAATGAGGGATTGGCCTGAATCAAATACTGATGGGCAAATAATTTTCCCATTTAGGAAAAAACTTCCTAATAATACATATTATTTTCCCAATTGAGAAAAAACTTCACAAAAAGATGGTTTCATGCTAAAATTCAGTTGAAGCAGGGGAGGATTGCAGTCATGGTTGAACGAAAACAATACCTTGAAAAACTCTGGAAGTGGAAAGATGCCCAAGTGATAAAGGTCGTCACAGGAATCCGGCGTTGTGGGAAATCAACCCTTCTTCAGATGTTTCAAGGAGAGCTTAAGAAGCAAGAAGTTGCCGATGATCAGATCATTTCTGTCAACTTCGAGGATATTGGGTTCAGCGAGCTTCTTGACTACCAGAATCTCTTCAAATATGTGACCAAACGGCTTTGCAATGGCAAGAAGACCTATGTGTTTCTTGATGAAATCCAGATTGTTCCGGAATTTCAGAAAGCGGTGGACAGTTTGTTTTTGAATGCGAATATTGACTTGTACATAACTGGTTCCAATGCCTACCTTCTTTCCAGCGAGCTGGCCACTTTGCTGACAGGAAGATATGTCGAGATATCAATGTTTCCGCTTTCATTTGCAGAGTTCTGCAAGGCAAGGCACAAAGACGGGGATGAGAAGTCGCTTGCGGAATTCATGAATATCGGTGGATTTCCATTTCTTGCTTCTCTTGATGACCCGGTTGGAATGAGCGGTGATTATCTGGATGGTATCTACCATACGATTCTTTTCAGAGACATTGAGGAGAGGCAGAAAAGGAAGACGACTAATGGGCTGGGAAGGAAGGTCAACGATATGGCTCTTCTTTCTAATATCGCAGGTTTCCTTGCTGGAACAGTTGGCAACCGAATCTCGATCAAGCGAATTACAGACTATATTGCATCGACCGGCAGAAGGATTTCGCAAAACACCGTGAATGACTATGTTTCTGCGCTGGTTGAGCCTTTTCTCTTCTATCCTGCAGAACGCATTGATCTGGCAGGGAAGCAACTGCTGAGCACAAACGGGAAGTACTACATAGCTGACCTTGGCCTGCGCAATCGGATGATAGATAGGAAAAAATACGAACTTGGATTCTCATTGGAGAATCTTGTGTTCATTGAGCTGATGCGCAGAGGGTTCAAAGTCAATGTCGGAAAGACCGATGATGCGGAGATTGACTTTGTGGCATGCAAGGACGGAACCTTTGATTACCTTCAGGTTACTGCGTCAATGGCTGAGAAAACGACATTTGAACGGGAAATGGCACCGCTGCGCGCGATGAGAGACAACTATTCGAAGACGGTGCTGACTCTGGACAGATTTACTGAGGGTAACTACGGCGGAATCATTGTGAAGAATGTCATCGACTGGCTGCTTGAATGACCTTTTTTGACGAAATGCGGAAGACAACTGATTGAAGTAGCCTTGAACTGATGATTGTTTCATCTCAGATGATAGTGTAGAATGCTGCTATGAAACATGTTTTATTGCAGGAAATGACGGATAAGGACATCAAGCTCCTTTATGAGACGGTGAAAGTAGCGCATGAAGCGATGCTTGGCGGAAACCATCCGTTCGGTGCATTGCTGGCCGATGAGAATGGAGAAGTGCTTCTGAGGCAGGGAAACTGCTCCACGCATTCAAGTCCGTGCCTCCATGCCGAGACGGCTCTGATGATCGAGGCAGGCAAGCGATTCTCCCCGGAGAAGCTTGCTAGTTGCAGCCTGTATTCCACAGCTGAGCCGTGCGTGATGTGCTGCGGGGCGATGTATTGGACCAACGTCCGGAGGCTTGTTTATGGAATAAGCGAGGTTCAGCTGCTGAAGCTTACTGGAAGCAATGATCTCAATCCGACTTTCAGCCTGCCTTGCATCGATGTTTTCGAGAGCGGGCAGAAGGACTTCGTGGTCTGCGGACCTGCAAAGGATCCAAGGCTGATTGCTGCAATAATCGAGGATCACAAGAGCTTCTGGAAAAGCCGCTGATTCCTTATTTATTCTTGCTGTAGCGCAGTGCGCAGATCGGGTCGCCTTTTGCTATGCACTGAGGCAGGTCGAGCCTGGCGTGATAGCATTCGCCGATTCCGTGGTCCCCGCACATGGCGATGTCGCAGAGCTTTGCTATTTCCTCGTCTGAGGCGCCTTGCTTCTGCCATGCCTTCACAAGAGGGCAGTAGTGGAAGTCTATGTCGAGCTCGTCATCGGTTGATTTCTTGATGTCCATCTCGAATACCATCTGAGCAGGCTTCCCGAACAGTGTCTTCTTCAGGCCTTTGAGTGAATCTGTCTTGCCTTTGCTTACGAGGTTCTTTCCCTGATACAGCCCGCAGCGCCGGATTGCCTCAGGTGCTGACTTTTCAATGCTCTGTCCGTCTTTCCTGGCTTGGTCCAGCAGCAGGTAAAGCCATAATGCACGGTGTTCAAGCAGCTCACGGATTGCCGTCACAAGTTTTCCATGGTGCTTTGGTTCATTTGTTATTTTTGTGTTCATGCCTGCATTATACACCCGAAAGCAAGAGAAGGCGAGGTGTGAGGGTTTGGCCTGAAACCGTAGAAAAAATCCGATTTGTATTGCGATATGACTGATTAAACATTATACTTTGATTGTGGATATGCTTTCATATCTCAAAGAAGGGCTTATGCTAACACGGTTTTCAGTTTGCAATTTCAAGAATTTTTCATCTGAACTGGTTTTTGACCTTTCCGCCGGACGATATTCTTTCAATGATTCGAATGTTGAGGACCGAACGGTCAGGACTTCAATCATCTATGGCTACAATGCTTCAGGTAAGTCCAATCTGGCTTTTGCGATGTTTGATATTGTACGAATGCTTACAGATAACAATTTCGTGGTTGAGAAATACGATAACTACAAGAATGCGCTCAAGCCAAAGGAACGGACCTGCTTTTCATATTCATTCAGATTCAATGGAAACGAGATATGCTATTCATATGAGAAGGAATCGCTTGACAGGGCAGTGAGTGAAACACTTTCGATCAATGGAAAGGAGAAACTGGCTTTCAACAGGGACAAGAGCA
>JALNXV010000460.1 GCA_023230175.1 Candidatus Cloacimonadota bacterium | reverse complement strand
TTCTAAACAGGAGAAGATTGACATTGCAAAAGCAGTTCTTGATGCAAACCATGGGCGAATAAAGGTTATTGCCTCTGGCCATACTGCATCGGACCACAAACAGCAGATAGACGAATTGGGAAGCATGGCTGAAACTGGAGTGGATGCAGTGGTGCTTGTTTCTAATAGGATGGCGGAAGAAGGTGAATGCGAAGATGTTTTCCGGAAAAATGCTGATGACATTTTTGCTCAGCTTCCTAATGTAACATTTGGACTTTATGAATGCCCTTATCCCTATTTGAGGCTGCTTTCTGATGACTTTCTTATGGATTGTGCTAAGACTGGCAAACTTGTATTTCTGAAAGATGTCTCGTGTTCCGAGGAAATAGAAAAGCGCCGGGTTGGGTTAGTGACAGGGACTAGACTCTCGCTTTTCAATGCAAATACTGCAACACTACTTACTTCTTGGATTCAAGGGTACGACGGATACAATGGAGTGATGGCGAATTTCCACATTGATATCTATAAGTGGATGTATGATCATTTTAAAGAAGAACCGCAGAAGGCAAGAGAAGTAAGCGATTTCTTGACTATGGCTGCTGTCACTGAAGCAAGGGCTTATCCTGTAAATGCAAAATACCATTTTCAGATCACTGGCATTCCGATGAACCTGCAGACTCGTTCAAAAGATTGTTCTATCCTTAATGAAAATGCTAGACATGAGATAGAAAGTTTAATTCGTATTGAGAATGAAGAAAGAAGAAAACTTTCATTGAATTTCACTTGCGTAGGTCCCTGATAAGTGTGAATCTTTTTTTATGAAAGGTAAAAATGTGAGGTATTAAAGGTGAATGAGGTAGAGACAAAGGCGTTTGTTCTTTCTAGAAGCAATTTAAGTCAGCAGATTGCTGGACATCTTGAAGAAGTGATTTTGAGCTCTCTTTCTCTCAAAGAGGGCTCAAAATTAGCATCTGAACAGCAGTTGGCTGAAAAGTATAGAGTAAGCAGGCCGGTGATTAGAGAAGCCCTTAAGATGCTGCAGGAACGAGGATTGGTCAAATTGGTAAATGGGCTGGGTTCTTTTGTAACAAAGCCAAAAACTAATACAGTAGAAGCAGCAATCAATCGTTTCAGTCAAATGAATGACATAAGTGACCATGACTTGACTCAAATGAGAGGCATAATTGAAGTGAATGCAGCAAGGCTTGCAGCTTTGAATGCCAAAGCAGAAGACATAGAAGCTTTGTCTAAAAACCTTGAGAAGTTCTCGGATTGTTCCTTGTCTTTGAAGGAACGTGTTTCTCTTGATAGTGAATTCCATATCCTGATTGCGCATGCCTCTGGAAATGGATTGCTGGAGATGTTCAATCAAGTGCTTATTTCCATGCTTGCTGATTATATGGGAAAGGGTGTTCTTACCCCCGGTGGAGTTGATGATGCAATAAGGCGGCATAAAGAAGTCTTTCAAGCTATCTCGGCTCATGATGTAGTTGCAACGGAGAAAGCCATGGAAGAGCATCTGTCTGTGTCTGAGCAGAATGTCAAACATTTCAACAGGGATTGAAATTTGATTTCCATTTGATTTGAGTTTCCTCAAGCCGAGTAACAGGAAGAACTACAACGAGTAGTCTTTCCTGTTATAAAAAGAGAATGTCAGATAATCAATGATACAACGTGTTCCTTGAAGAAAATAATGAATTTCAAGAGCATTGGTCTATATTTTCAGATGACTCACTGGTTCTCAAAAGAAATTGGGCTTGAAAACAATTATAGCAATTGATTGTTGAAACTCTCAAATTGCTTGTATTTCTGCCCAGACTTTGTCATTTACTTCAATTCCTTGTTCTTGATTCTTCTTCTTTCTTTGAGAAAGCAATTCACCTGGAATAAAGATTTCATTAACGCCTTCTGCAGGTTCAGATGACTTAATGAAAGCTTTAATCTGCTGGATCAATTCATTACTTTCGCTACTGTGTTCAACATTAATTGCTATGAAAATCTGAGAAAGATTATACTCATCGGTTGCTTTGCCACCTTGTTTCGCAATCTGGCAAATTGGTTTACCCAACGAAAGACAAGTTACAATCATCTCCATCAGGATAGAGAAACTTGATCCCTTCCAAAAACCAATCGGAAGAACCCGCTTCGTTTTATTAATTTCGCAAGGATTCGAAGTTAATTTTCCTTCCTCATCATATCCGCCAGGGACTGGGAGACATTTTCCATCATTGATGGCATTGTCAATTGCTCCGTAAGAAAACTGAGCCATGGCAGCATCAACAAGAACAAAGCTATCTTTGTATGGGACACACATTACTAGCGGGTTGTTTCCAATTCTCTGATCTTTTGCTCCCCACGCTGGCATATTTGGATTTGTAGTAGTCCAACAGATCCCCACGCAACCATTTTTGGCTGCTTGAATTCCAAAGGCTCCACCTCGCATCCAATGGTTTGTATTTCGCATCGAAACACAACCGATTCCAAATCCCTTTGATAACTCGACTGCTCTGCTCATGGCATCTTCTGCATTAATGATTCCTATACCCAGATTCCCATCCCAGATTTCAAATGCATGATGTGATTCAATGCATTTTGCTTTCTCATGAGGTTTTACGGTTCCATTCTTTATCATGGAAACCAGTCGCGGGAAGCGGTTTATGCCATGTGAAGGGACACCTTCGAGAGTAGATTCTGCTAAATTAACTGAACATCTTCTGGCAATATCAGACTCAATGCCAAGATTAATTAACTTCTCTTCCATTGTTGTTTCAAGTTCTTGATATGTTGTTTTCATTTGGCTTACTTCCTTATGGCTGTTTCTTCTACTGGTACT
>JALNXV010000306.1 GCA_023230175.1 Candidatus Cloacimonadota bacterium | reverse complement strand
TTGATAATGCACTCTATCACTGTCGAATCCATTCACCCCCGTAAATGTAGAACTGATTACAAAATAAGTAGTTTAATCTTTATGTCAAGCAGAAATACAAAAATTAAAAAAGAATTCTGTTGACAAGTTATAAAAATAAAATTTACAATTCAAAATAGAAGAAAAATCATAGGAGTAAAAATGAATCAAAAAAATCCCTTACCGGAACAAGCAGCGATTTGCGGTTTATTCTGTAATGCATGTTCTTTATATATTGGTTCTACAGAAGACGAAATCCGTTTAAAAATGATTGCAAAGCGTTTCAATGAAAGTGTTGAAAATGTCAGATGCCTTGGATGCCGGTCTGAAAAACCTGGATTTCATTGCAAAAAATGTCATTTCAAAACCTGTGCAACAGAAAAAGGGATTGATTTCTGTTCTCAATGCGAGTCTTATCCATGTGAAACACTTAAAGCTTTTCAAGAGAAAGCACCTCACAGACTGGAATTATGGGAGGATTTAGAGGCTACTAAAAAAATGTCAATTGAAGACTGGTCAGATAGAATGACCAAAAAATATGAATGCCCTGAATGTCATACCATTAATTCATCATACGACCTAAATTGTAGAAAATGTGGTCATAAACCATCTAACGCTTTTGTTGCAAAATACAATACTATCATTGAACAGCATTTGAAGCAATAATACTAATAATTTATATGAGTTTTGACTTAGAAAGAAAAGATTTTTATGTTAACAACCGAAATAAGTATTCAACAGATACTCACATTTAATAGAAACAGGATATTCGTTTTACAATGAAAACGCATTAAAGGAAGAAAAAAATGATCAGAAAAATCAAAAGAATTGTCAATGGCAGATATCAGCAAGATGGTGCAGGTGTAAAATTACAGCGAGTTATAGCTAATAGAGACATTTATGATTTTGACCCCTTTTTAATGTTAGATACTTTTGATTCAAAAGACTCGGATGACTATATCAAAGGATTCCCATGGCATCCTCACAGAGGTATTGAAACCGTAACTTACTTGATTCACGGAAAGATAGAGCATAGTGATTCTCTTGGCAATAAAGGTGAGATTACAGATCGGTATTGTCAGTGGATGACTGCCGGTAGTGGGATTTTACATCAGGAAATGCCAAAACCATCTCCTCATATGTATGGATTCCAATTGTGGATCAATCTCCCTGCCGGAGATAAAATGACACACCCTAAATATAATGATCTGGATGAAACAAAGATTTCAGTCTTTCAAACAAATGATTGTGTAGTCAGATTGATATCCGGCAACTATCAAGGCAATACTGCAGTTATGCAGGGAGACTATGTCAAAGCAGATATTATGGATGTTAGCCTTATGCCGGGATATGAATGGACTTTGGAAGTAAATGATGAATCAACTGTTTTTATCTATATCTTTGAAGGTGAAGCTACCTTCTTTGATACAGATACCCCTATCTCTGATCATCAGGCTGTTCTCTTTGAAAAAGGTGATTTATTCAAAATCAAAGCAGGTAAAGATAAGCTCAGATTTACTTTATTTTCAGGCATGGCACTCAAGGAACCAATTGCCTGGGGCGGACCAATTGTTATGAATACAAAAGAAGAGTTAGATCAGGCTTTCAATGAATTGAAAAATAATACTTTTATCAAACATCAATAAACTTTTCAAAATGATGAAAAAATAAAATTAATTCTATTAACAGTTTAAAAAAACTATTTTTAAAAAAGGAGGAAATATGAGATCCATATTACTATTTATCCTGACGATGTTCCTGTTAAGTGCTTGTACACAAATACCAAAAGAACTGACAGAACAGCAAAAAACACAAATTCAATCAGAAGTCAAAAAGCTTACTGATGAATTACTTGCTGACTCACAAAAACTTTCAACTGATGCTATGCAAAAATACCTCAACGACAAAGAAGGTCTTACTTTTAAAATGGGAGGAGTATCATTTAAGAAAGCAAATTTGATTGAAGCAGTCAAAAAAGAGTATGAGACTTATAAAGAGCAAACTCTCACGATAAAAGATGAGAAATCAATCATTCTTTCTGATAAGTCTGTTTTATGGGTTTCAGAAATAGAAAGTAAAGCGATTGATAAATCAGGTAAAGAAGGTCAGATGATTTTACATGAAACCTGGCTTTGGGAAAAAGAAAACGGAGAATGGAAAGCTACTCATTTTGATGAATACTGGCTTCAGTAATTTTTAACCTTTCCCAAAATCATTTATAACTACTCAGGTGACAAACTTAGATTTTCGTAATTAATCATCTTCTTGTAACGAATTCTTTATTATGAATCTAAATAGTATCCCCTACTAAAGATTTAAGGAATTTCTCATATTATCTTCATTTTCAGGTTTCGGACTAAAATAAGTAATATGTTCTGATAGGGATAGATCCATAGAATTCAGGGCAGAATCCGGTTCAGAAATAAAATTATGAAGATTGAAACTCAAAAGTGATTTAGTATTAATTTTTCTGATTCTTTCTTTACCGGAAGCATCCATTAGTTCAAATCAAGCCATTTTTAAAAGATTATTCTTTGTTTTTCAAGCTTATAAAAAAAATTTATTGACTTAAATCATAAATTATATTAAGAATCAATCAAACCTAAATTGGAGGAATAAATGAATACTCTAAGTTATTTCAAAGGGATCTGCTTATTCATAATTTTAATACTCTTTTGCAATATTTTTGCTTTATCTGATACCGAGGCAGATTCTTTGTTATCTTATAATTATACCGGTCAAATTCAAAGAGCTTCAGACTTATATAATAAGGGTCAATTTGAAGAATCACTTGATTTGTATTTAAAGACCTGGCAAAATAATTATGATGATTCTAATACACTATATAATATTGCCTGTCTTTACGGACTTTTAAACAAAGGGGAAATGGCAGGAAAATTTCTTCAAGAAGCAGTTAGTAAAGGATTTGCTGATTATGAACATACAAAAAATGACAAGGACTTTGATTTAGTCAGAAATGACCCTGCTTTCCTTAAATACTGGGCAAAACTGGAAGATTATTTTAACAATCAAAAAAGCATTCATGGTGAGATTTCCTATCTTAAAACTGAGGTAAAAATCAGATACAGAACGGTTTTACCTGATAATTTTGACCCAAATAAGTCTTACAAACTTCTTATTGGTCTTCATGGTTTCGGAGGCAACCACTATCGTTTTATCGAAATGGGGAAACTTTTAAAGAATGAAGATATCATTTTTGTTACTCCTCAGGCCCCTTATCCAATGGAATTTACAATGGGAATGACAACCTCTTTTAGCTGGAATATATTTGATTTTGAAGAGACACCCTCAAGAGATTATAGTGGTGATTTATCAGCTCAGTATATTCTGAAATTAACAAAAGAACTAAAGAAAAAGTATAAACTGAAAGGTGTTTATCTTTCAGGATTTTCTCAAGGCGGATTTATGACTCTTGCTATTGGATTGATTAATTATAAAGATTTTGATGGTCTGATTTCAATTGGTGGAGGTATATTTGACGAAAGGATTAACGATAAGGTGATTAAAAAAGCAAAATCAATCCCTGTTCTGATTATTCATGGTAAAAATGATAAAACAGTAGAATTCAGTCATGCTACCGAAGCGAATAATCAGCTTAAAAAAGCAGGTTATGATGTTACTCTGCAAGCTTTTGAAGGGGCACATACCGTCCCTGCAGAAGAATTTTTAAAAGCAATTGAATGGATTAAGGCTCATTAAAAAGTACATTATGAATTAGAAACTCGATTATAAACATTAGTTATTGATTTAATATCTTTCTTCCATACGTTCTGTGCTTTCAGAGGTTAAACAACTAATTTATATGTTGACAATTCTGAGTTAATCTGATTTTAGATATTTTATTATTTCTAAAAATATAGAATTTGGAGGTTATATGTTAGGAGACATTCAATCTTTTAGATCACTCTTTTCAAAATATACTGAACTAAGGGTGCAGGAAAACCGGACAGGGTATTTAACATTATTAAAAGGAGACCTGATCAACAATACATCAGCAGCAATCAAAGGAGTATCAGCCAGAGTTTTTGATCAGGGGGGTTGGGGATTTTGTTCCAATTCAGTGGTTTCGTGCAATTCTATCAGAGATATCATTAAAGAAGCAACAAGTAATGCTTCTTTTTTAGGCAGAAAAAAATCAAACAATATCATATTACCCTCATCAGCCGGTCAATCCAGGAATACCTTTTTTACTGATAAAAAACATATCACAGATAAAGAGAAAATTGCCTTTTTAAAAGAAATTGACCAATATATTTTAAACAAATATCCTGGATTAACTTCCAGAGTAGTCTCGCATTTTGTTCTGGAAATGGAAAAACAATTGCTTACTTCAGACAATGGAGAGTCTTATTCAATGATTCCACGTGCCGGAATTGGTTGTAGTATGACTTTAATGAAAAACGGTAGTCCTGTCTCTCTCGGGGATGCTTTCGGCGGATTCGGCCAATTTGAAGATTTATTCAGTGACCCGTCTCTGCTCTATCCTGAGATTGATACCATTTATGAACACCTGATGAAAAAAGCGGATGGG
>JALNXV010000305.1 GCA_023230175.1 Candidatus Cloacimonadota bacterium | reverse complement strand
GAAGGACTTCGACAGAAGTGTTGCATGGCTGGCGACTTCGCTTTCGAAGTCATCTGTGGCTGAATACATGAGGATAGACTGGCAGACCGTCGGGCGATGCATATCGCGTACCCTTGACGACATCGAGCCGGACATAAAGAAGCGCCTTGACGGACTTGTGAACATAGGCATAGACGAGACAAGCTACAGAAAAGGCTACAAGTACATCACCGTCATTGTGAACCACGACACGAACAGCGTGGTGTGGCTGCACAATGGCCATGGAAAGTCGATCCTGGAAAAGTTTTACGAGGAGCTGAGCGAAGAGCAGAGAGCGTCGATAAAGGTGGTCACCGGTGATGGCGCCAGGTGGATCACCGACTGTGTGAAGCAGTATACTCCCGATTGCGTAAGGTGCATGGATTCCTTCCATGTGGTCGAATGGGCCATGACCGCGCTTGACGATGTGCGGAAGGAATCGTGGCATGACGCAAACGACATCGTCAAAGCTATTGAAAAGGGTTACAAGGCCTCAAGGGGCCGCCCCCGTGCGGATGACAGAGAAGCAAAAAAACTGAAAAAGGCCAAGGATTGCGCATCTGCAGTGAAAGGTTCGTCCTTTGCGGTGGGAAAAGCCCCGGAGCACCTCACGAAGAACCAGCAAACAACCCTTGAGGGCATAAGAAAGAGCAATTCAAGACTCTACAGAGCCTATGAGATGAAAGAGACCCTGAGACTGATACTGAAGTCCGATAATGTCGATGAAGCCGAAAACGCACTGAAGTCGTGGTTCTACTGGGCCACACACTCACGCATCGATGCGTTCAAGGAGCTAGCGAAGAAGGTGAAAAGAAACATGCCGTTCATACTCAATACCATAAGAATCGGGCTGAGCAACGCAAGAATCGAGTCGACAAATAATCGAATAAAATTGATCATCAGACGGTCATTTGGTTTCAGAAACCTCGATTCAATGTTCTCCATGATCTACCTTGTCTGTTCGGATTTGATCATTCCACTCCCAAACAGACCAAATCCCCTGAGTAATGTCGCGTGATGAATGATCTTACGAAACTTTCATTCCACATTCATCCACGAAGAGCCAAAAAACCTGGATAATACAGACCGGAATAATTATTAAATGATTGCAAACACATAACTCTTTAGCTCCAATTTGAAAACGCCTTTCTTTTCTCTTTTTCTTTCATTCCAAGACCTTGGCTGGTTGCCTTTTCTGCCCTGACAATAGCTTACGCCCAAAGCCAGTCTTTTAGCGAGACGATATCATATCCAGTGCAAGAAAGGCTGACTTCAAGTTGTGTGTCCGATCCATGAATAATCCTTGGGAAACCTCTAAGAAATTGGCTTCCAGAAGGGAAGGCACCACAACAAGCATCTAAAATAGCAACCTTTCCTTTCTTACGTTCAGCTGCGATACCCAGAGCAAATCCGACATCAAGGCTTGCTGCACAGCTCTTGGAAGCCAGGTAGATAATTCTATCGCATGAATTGATTCTAGTCTCGAAATATGACTCATTCGGGTAATCACAAAGAATGAAGGATGCAACTCCGTACTCCTTCTCAAGGAAAGATGCAAAACTGCAAGCTTTATCCTTGTCATACTTGTGAGCAATGACAAGGACAGAGGAATGGTGCGGCACAATCAGCTCATCAGAGAAATCATACTCTCGGATTGGGCCACTGTATCTATCTGGATTTGCAATCTCCTCACAAAAGAGAAAGTCTGGAAAATGCTTGTTTATATCCATGTTGTTCATCCTTTTTTCTCCCTACCCTCATCAATCCCTCTTATACAGGTCTCTTGTGTATACCTTATCGGAGACATCATCCAGAACAGTGTCATATCTGTTTGCGACTATCACATTGCAGCGATCCTTGAAGTCCGGCAGGTTACGCGCCACTTCACTTCCAAAGAACTCCTCTTCCTTCAATGTAGGTTCGTATACGATGACCTTCACGCCCTTAGCCTTTATACGCTTCATCACACCTTGGATGGAAGACTGACGAAAGTTATCACTCCCCTCCTTCATGGTGAGGCGGAAGATGCCTATTGTGATGCGAGAGGCATTGGACCAGTCGAAGCCGGCTTTCTCCAGAATCCGGTCAGCAATGAAATCCTTGCGTGTGCGGTTTGCATCCACAATAGCTGTCATTATGTTCTGAGGAACATGCGAGTAGTTTGCAAGAAGCTGCTTGGTGTCCTTTGGAAGGCAGTAGCCGCCATAACCGAAGGATGGGTTGTTGTAGTGTGTTCCAATTCTGGGATCAAGGCAGACACCCTTGATGATGGAATCAGTATCCAAGCCACGGACTTCAGCATAGGTATCAAGCTCGTTGAAGAACGACACACGAAGAGCAAGATAGGTGTTTGCAAAGAGTTTCACAGCTTCTGCTTCCGCCAGCCCCGGAAATAATACCGGGATATCCTTCTTCACCGCACCTTCGGCAAGCAGGGATGCGAATGTGTGCGCTTTATCGGTACAGGTATCATCACATCCCACAATGATGCGAGAAGGATACAGGCAATCATAGAGAGCCTTGCCTTCCCTTAGAAACTCCGGGCTGAACATTATCCGATTTGTATTGTACTTCTCACGAACAGAGGCGGTGTACCCCACAGGAACTGTGGACTTAATCACCATCATGGCTTTTGTATTGACACGCAGCACCTGCTCAATCACCGATTCGACAGATGATGTATCAAAGAAATTCTTCTCAGAATCATAGTTCGTTGGGGTGGAAATAATGATAAAGTCGGCATCCCTGTAGGCTCTGTCTCCATCTGTGGTGGCCACTAGATCTAGCTCCTTTGTTGAAAGAAACTCACTGATCTCCTTGTCCACAATGGGGCTCTTCCTCTCATTGATCTTTTTAACCTTGGCTTTGTCCAGATCTACGGCATAGACCTTGTTGTGCTGAGCTAGGAGCACCGCATTGGACAGTCCCACGTAGCCTGTGCCGGCAACTGCTATGCTCATTCGAATCCTCGTTTTCACTTTATTCATTATCAAGCCTTTTTTCTGTTTTTCAAAGGAATTGCATAACTTGCATTTTTGCAAAAAACACCCAAGTGGAATGATACCACACTTATGTTTTTTTGCAACCATCAACATCGGGGTTTTCTCTCAAAAGTGAAATGAAAAAGCCTTTTCATTTTTCATGAAGCAGCACTATATACAACAAAAGCACCCAAGCAGTTTCAAACCACAAGGATGCTTTCATTCAACATCATCAATAAATAGAATCCAGAAGACAATGCTCTTCACCAGCACCAAATCGAATCCTGCATATCAATGTCCTTTCATTCAACACCAACAAATCAAATCTTGCACATCAATGCTTTCCAATCACTTCCCTTCTTGTCAAACCTTCACTCATCGCCTTCTCAACTAATCACTCTTATATCAAACTCCATAGATACTGCACTTATACATACCCCTACTCAATCTCAATTGTCTCATCATGCAGATCAGCATAATCCCCAACAATGCATCTTTAAGGCTTGCCATGACAATCCTGCCAATCAATGCAATCCTGACAGCAGCCTTCATGAAGTCCAATGCCTAACTGTGGCTATAGGTCATGAGAATCCATGCGGACTTCCTGACAACTGCTCTGTCAGGAAGATCAATGGCTTTGTCTCGGAGATCACTGTGAAGAAGCAATGCGAATCATCAAAGAGGGACTGAGAACGCCAAGCATCAGCCAAACTTCATTACTTCGCACGGCGCACTGAAAAGCAGCTTGGCCAAATCTTTGATGCCAGATCCATCAAATGGAGAAACACTCTGAGAAAGGCCGGAAGAAAACAGGATAGCAATGAGTTCTTTTTCAGGCCAAACCCTTATGCTTCGCCGATGTTTGAATTTCGTCCAGCTGATTGTTGGCACCCATCCTAAATCTGCCCCAAAGTTTAAAAACGACTAACAGCTCTGAAAGCGAAGGTTCTATTTTCAATGACATGAACTAACATATCGCCAGCTAGGACTCGTTTTCCCGCTTCGATAACAGTGCTTTTGGGATGTTTATATGGATTATGTGTACCATATGACAAAACTGCTACTTTAACACTGGATGGAAACAATTCTGCACCTCTTCCTCCATGATGAGAAACTTGATAAACATCGACTTGTCGATAGTCTTGTATAATGGTTTTAGTTATTGGACAATCCCCAACGAGCAGAACTTTAAGTGGTTCATTGATGAAATCAGAGCTATACGATAAACTGGGAATATGAATAGCAACTGGATAATTTGTTTCATAGAAACAAATCACAGAAGTTTTGTTCAAAAAACCTGATAGCTTTTTCTGGCGTAACTGTTGTAGCAACTTGTCATTTTCAATAATTTTCCGATTTGAATATTTTGTTGTAAATACTTTCATAATGCTATCATATCTACGGTAAAGGTCACTCCGCAGCAATAGGTCTGGATTTTGAGCAAATCTAAATTAAATCTTCTTTTGCATACGGGTGTTAGAAAACCTCAAATCCGGTCTTCTTTTCGCCAAAATAGTCTCTGTAACGAAGGATTTGGGAGCATGACAATCCCAAATCGAATAAAACTCCGACTTTTTC
>JALNXV010000020.1 GCA_023230175.1 Candidatus Cloacimonadota bacterium | reverse complement strand
TATTTCATCAACCCAAACCACCTAAAAAGAACTTTATTCAAAAGTTGTTTGGCTTATGATAGGGGTTTGTTAAATTTATTTAAGGAAATTTTATGAATATAGAAAATGATACAGCATTTAATTTTGTTCAAGATTTACCTTCTGTGTTAATGACAGGAATTACGGGGTTTATTGGGAAACATACAGCGTTAAAGATTATGAAGAAATATAATATTACTGCATTAATCAGGCCGAATACTAAGAAAAAAAGATATACAGAATTTGAAAATGAGGTTAGATTAATTGAGCTTGATTTATCTGATAAGATGAGACTACAAGAGTTTTTAGAAAAAAATAAATTTGATTTTATTTTGCACATTGGAGCTTTAAGAGGTGGTAGAGCTTTTAGTGCTGATGAATTTTTAAAAACAAATGTTGTAGCTACGGAAACCCTGTTAAATTATGCTGTAATAAATAATAGTAAGTTTATATTTTGTTCATCTGTAGGTGTGTTTGGTGCTATTCCTGTTGAATTACCTGCTAATAACAACACTCTTTTTAAAGAGGATAATCTTTATCATAAAACCAAGATTATATGTGAAAAAATGATTCAAAAGGCTGTTTTGGATAAATCTTTAAAAGCCTATATTGTAAGGCCTGCAATTACTTATGGTAAAGATGATTATGGATTTCCTTATACTTTAACAAAGTTAGTAGATAAGAGATTACTGTTTATTCCTGATAAGAAAATATATATACATTTAACTAATGTTGACGCTCTCGCAGAGGCATTTAGTAAAATCTTAGAAAATGATTATCCTATTGGTAAAATCTGGACTGTGGCAGATTACGAAAGAGTAAACTTTAAAGACCTGATAGATTTTATTTATGAACGAATTGGTGATTATAAGAAATCAAAAATAAATCAAAAAAATGATGATAATAATAAAACAGTAAATGATTTTAATAAGTATCCAAAATCTAGAGTTATAAGAAAAGAAGTCTTTGTTTTATTTACTAAATTAGCAAAGTTTTTTAAAAATGAGTTATGGACTTCAAGATTTGAATTAATATCAAATAGCTGGTATTATGATGTTAAACAGACATATGTTGATTTAAAACTTAAACAATACAAGACGATTCCTGAATTTAAGGTTGTAGTTGATTGGTATTGTAAAAAATAACATTTGTGTGATTAAGATACTTGATTATTGTAAGCGGAGAAAGTAAATGGCGATACCGATTTTAGATTTTTGGAAAAAATATTATAGTAATCCTGATGAAGGTTTGGGCTCTACTTATGAAAGATTTATTATAAATGATATACTTGATAGAGTTGTTAAAGATTATGACATAAAATCTGTTTTAGAAGTTCCTTCATTTGGTTTTACCGGTTTATCGGGTATCAATAGTTTATGGCTTTCCTTAAATGGAATGCAAGTAAATGTAGTTGATTCTGATAAGGAAAGATTAAACCTTGTTTCAGAGGTTTGGAATAAGGTTGAATCAAAGTTGCATAATAAAATGTTAGCTGTAGATTTTACGTATTTAGAAAATTTTGATAAATTGCCTTTTGATGATAATAGCTTTGATATGATATGGAATTTTTCTGCTATGTGGTTTGTACAAGATTTGGAGTTATTTTTATCTCAATTAGCTAATGTGTCTAAAAAAATAATCTTGATAATGGTTCCTAACAGAACAGGTTTAGGTTATTTACATCAGAAATATACAGGGAAAAAAGACTTATCTAAATATTTGATTGAAAACAATATAAAGAGTTCTGTTTTTATCCCGATACTCAAAAAATATGGATGGAATTTAATAGAAGATAATTACTTAGATTGTCCGTTATGGCCAGATATTGGTATGAGTAAAGAAGATTTTTTTAGTAAACTTTTTTTGCGTAAAAAACCTGTCCCGAAATATAAAAAAACAAAAGATGGAATAAGTATTATTGATTATTATATTGGAGCAAAACCTGAAATGAAATTATCATTAAACAAATATAAACTATTTGAAAATTTTGCTCCCGGTATCTTTAAAAAGATTTGGGCTCATCATCATTATTATCTTTTTGTTCCTGAGAAAAATATTAAAATATGAAAATTATACAGAAAATTGTAATTAGTTTAATTATAGGTACTTTATTAATTTTTTTATGGTTAAGGTATATAGATTTTGCAGAATTATTATTTTATTTGAAACAGATAAATATCTTACCTGTTATTCCTTCAATATTTTTTTATCTGATGTCATATTTTATTCGTTCCCAGAGGTTAAGGTCATTATTGTCGCACAAAACTATAATCCCTGTATTTAGAAATTACACTTATGTTTTATCAGGAAATTTTGTTAATTATTTGATTCCTATTAGAGCGGGTGAAGTTATTAAGGCTTATTTTTATAAAAAAAATCATAACATAAAATGGGCAGAGTCTTTACCGTCAATCTTTATAGATAAATTTTTTGATACCTTTGCGATTTTTGTTGTTTTATTGTTAATTCCTTTTATTGGGATTACTCTTTCTGTGTATTTGAAGCTATTGTTAGTAGTTTTAGTTTTTATTTTTATTTTAGGTTTTTTTATTTTGTTTATGGCATCTTTGAGGGAAAACAATAAGTTTGTTTTAGTTAATAAGAGTAAATTGAGTAGAGTTTATTTGATTATGAAAAGAATTTTTCATAAGTTACTTCTCTTATTGCCAATCAAATATAAAGATAAATTTTATGATTTTATTAAGCTTTTTTTGGAAGGTTTAGCTATTTTTAAAAATCATAAAAGGCTTTTTCCTGCTTGTTTGGTTTTAACACTTTTAGCGACTTTATCCGATAGTTTATTCTTTTTTTTAATGTTTAGAGCATTTAATGTACATATAAATTTTGCATATATATTATTTGGTTATACACTGATATTTTTATCTTATATATTGCCTCATCCACCGGCACAAATTGGCAGTAATGAGGTTATAATGATTTTAATCTTTGCTATTGGATTTGGACTTGACGAAAACTTAGTTAGTGCAGTAATGTCATTTTCTCATGTAATAACTGCTTTAGTGATTTTTATTACAGGGTCCTTGAGTTTAGCTTATGCCGGTATAAAATTAATAGACTTTATAAAAAATAAGGAGATAGATAATGAATGATGATAAGAAAAATTTAAAATTGTTGCAGTCACTGAAATCTGTAAAAGAATCAATTTTAATTCAATTACATAAAGTTATAGTTGGACAAGATGAAGTAATCGAGCAAATTTTGATAGCTTTGTTTTCTAATGGTCATTGTTTAATTGAGGGAGTGCCCGGTCTTGCAAAGACTTTGATGATATCTTCTTTGTCAAAAATTTTAGATTTAAAATTTAGTAGGATACAGTTTACTCCGGACTTAATGCCCTCTGATATAACGGGTACTGAAATCTTGGTTGAAAATAAAGAAACCGGTCAAAGAGAATTTAAATACATTAAAGGACCTGTATTTTCAAATTTTATACTCGCTGATGAAATCAATAGAACCCCTCCTAAAACTCAATCTGCATTACTACAAGCTATGCAGGAGTATGAGGTTACTGCCGGTAATGATACTTTTAAATTAGAACCTCCTTTCTTGGTCTTGGCAACTCAAAATCCTATTGAACAAGAGGGTACATATCCTTTGCCCGAAGCACAACTTGATAGATTTATGTTTCATATCGTTATTGATTATCCTGACTTTGAACAAGAAAAAGATATTGTTAAACAAAGTTTTATTAGAAATAACACCATAAAAAATAAAGATAATACTATCCAATCTGTAATATCTAAAGAGCAAATTATTTCTATCCAACAAGCTATTAATGATATCCCTGTTAATGATCACGTTATAGATTTTGCTGTTAAGTTGGTTAGAGCTAGTAGACCTAAAGCTAATGATGGGGATAGTCATATTTCTCCGGTATTAAAAAGTATCAAAGAAAAAATTAACTGGGGTGCCGGTCCGAGAGCTTCACAGTTTTTAGTTATTGCTGCAAAAACAAGAGCAATTTTAAATGGAAGATTGACTCCAAGTGTAGATGATGTAATTGCTGTTTCACATATTGTTTTGAGACATCGTATTTTAATTTCATATTCTGCTGAAGCTGACGGACTAAAATCTACTAACATAATTGACCAACTTATAAATGAAATTAATAAGTAAATTATAACTAAGGAACAGGGGACCTCCAGGATGCTTTTTTCCTTCTTGGAGGTCCCTTGTAGATTTCTACTAAAATAGTTAAATCTATGTGTCTTTAAAAGTATATTTTTATTGACAATTTTAAAGGTATTTTAATTAATGTTAGTTATGAATGATAAAAAAAATGTATTTATTGAGTATTTAAAAAAGCTTAATCTTTATAATGAAGATATTCAAGCAAGCTTTGAAGCTTTTTTTGAAGAACTGATTGATTTTAATCAGCAAATTAATTTGTTTTCCAGAAAAATGGATTTAGAAGATGTTTGGATTTTGCATTTTTTAGATTCAATAAGCATTTATGAGGTTTTTTCTGATTGGCAAGGTAAAAAAGTACTTGATTTTGGTACAGGTGGCGGACTTCCGGGGATTCCTATAAAAATAGTTGATTCAGATTGTGAAATGTATTTTCTTGATAGCGTAAAAAAGAAAATAGATACAATCAAGAAAATGACCACTAATTTAAATATATCAAATGTAGAATTTTTGCCCTTTAGAGTAGAAGATAAAATAATGAATAAATATCAGCATTATTTTGATATAATAGTTTGTCGTTCAGTAAAAATGAATTATTCTATTAAGAAAGCATTAGAAAAACTATTGACAAAAGAAGGTAAAATTTTTTTGTTTAAAGCTAAGAATTTAGATGATGTTGACATATTTGATAATAAAAAAGTACATACACTTGATTTAAGTATAGAATTTGAGAGAAGGATTGTTGAGATAAATTATGGGTAAAATAATAACTATTGTTAATCAAAAAGGTGGAGTTGGAAAGACTACTACAGCGGTTAATTTAGCTGCTGCACTTGGGATTTATGAACGAAAAACCTTACTTGTTGATTTAGATCCTCAAGGAAATGCAACATCGGGTCTCGGTATTGATAAGGATAAATTAGAATTTCATTCCTATGATTTGATGGTAAACAAGATAAATACAAAAAAAGCTATCCTTAAAACCGATATTGAAAGTTTGGATGTAATAGGTAGTAATATTGATTTAACCGGTGCAGAAATTGATTTAGTGAGAGAGTTTGCTCGTGAACAAAAACTAAAAGAAGCTCTTGCTCCTCTAAAAGATGAATATGAGTTTATATTGATAGATTGTCCGCCTTCTTTAGGTTTGCTTACAGTGAATGCTTTAACTGCTTGCACTGACTTAATTATTCCTATTCAGTGTGAATATTATGCACTTGAAGGCGTTAGTCAGCTGTTAAATACTATTAGATTGATTCAAAAAAACCTAAATCCTGATTTAAATATTATGGGTATTTTATTAACTATGTTTGATAAACGACTTAATCTTTCAAATCAAGTAGCGATAGAAGTAAAAAACTATTTTAAAGAAAAAGTATTTAAATCTGTGATTGTAAGAAATGTTAAACTGTCTGAAGCTCCAAGTTTTGGTCGTTCAATTATGCATTATGATATTAAATCAAACGGAGCTCAAAATTATTTACAATTAGCTATGGAAGTGGTAGAGAGATGAGTAGATTAGGAAGAGGATTAAATTCTTTAATACATGATATTGAAAAACCGGTTCAAGGTACAAGTACAACTATAAAAATTAGTGATATTATCCCTAATAGATATCAACCAAGAAGACAATTTGATAAAGAAAAATTACTTGAGTTATCTCAATCAATACAAGAAAATGGGTTGATTCAACCTATTATTGTTTGTCAAACCGAAGAAACAGGCTATGAATTAATTGCAGGTGAAAGAAGACTTGAAGCTTGTAAATTAGCAGGGTTATCTGAAATTCCTGTTGTAGTTAAAAATGTTACCGATAAAGAAAGACTTGTCTTAGCTATAATTGAAAATGTTCAAAGAGAAGACTTATCCCCACTTGAGGAAGCTAAAGCTTATCAACAATTAATTGATGAATTTGAGCTAAACCATAGTGAAGTGAGTAAAATTATGGGTAAGGATAGAACTACTATTAGTAATACCTTGAGATTACTTAAACTTTCTGAAAATATTCAACATTTCATTGAAAATAAAGAAATAACTCCCGGGCATGCTAGAGCTATTCTTAGTGTAGATGAAGTTGAACAAGAAAATTTTGCTAAAGAAATTATTAAAAAACAGTATTCCGTTAGACAAGCTGAAGAAAATGCAAAATTATATAATATTGATAAAAAGGACACAAAAAGAATTTCCAATAAATATTATGATAAAGAATTTTTAATAACTACAGAGTCAAAGATTTCTGATTTATTAAAATCTAATGTAAAAATAAGAGAGAAAAAAGATTCTGCCGGAGAAATATTAATTAAGTTTTCTAATGAAGAAGAATTATGTCATATTCTTGAATCGATAGGGATTACAAAAAACTAAATGTTAAATTCTAATACATTTTTAAGAATTGTTGTAATAATCTTATTAATGATATTGTTATATGCTGTTTATTTGATTCATGACCTAAGCAAGTCAAAAATTAACCTAAATAATGAAGTTAAAAACTCTAACGAAATTGTTAATATTCTAAAAGAAAAATTAAATGTTGTACTTGATGATGTAGATTCACTTAAACTTTCAAAAAAAGAGATAAGAGTAATTAGAGAAACGCTTGTTATGAGCGATACCTTAAGTATGAAAGCTAAACAAAGTGTACCTCCGGGAGTTTCTTTAAATAATAGATTTATTCCTGATTTAGTTCCTATACATGACAATTTTGCTCTTAGTCAAGAATTTTCTGAATATCATCAATCAATTGATTTAGCAACAACTACCGGAACTACTGTCCATGCTTCAGCTGCCGGAATCGTGATTGCGTGTTATAATGACAAATATTTAGGTAATGTCATTTTAATAGATCATCTAAATGGTTATAAAACATTATATGCTCATCTACATGAATTCATTTCAAAGATTAATGATTTTGTTGAAAAAGGGCAAGCGATAGGACTTGTTGGAAATACAGGGTATAGCACAAATTCTCATCTTCATTTTCAAATTTACTATCAAAATAATCCGGTTGATCCGGCAACTTTAATGAAAATACCTACGTTTAAAATGTGAATTAGGAGGATATATGTTTGAGAAGAACAGAAATGTATTAATTACTACACTTGTTGGAAAAACATGCAAGATAACCGGAAATATTTCAACAAAAGAATCAATACGTGTCGATGGTTATGTCAAAGGAAATCTTGAAACAGAAGGTATTGCTTGTATTTCTGAATCAGCTTCTCTTGATGGAGATATTATTGCTAATGAGGTTTTTGTTTCCGGTAAAGTAAATGGAAATATAAAGGCTTTCAAAGCAATGGAACTCGAAAAAAGTGCTGTTGTTTCCGGTGACATATTAACAGCTAAACTTCATATCCATTCAGGTGCTATTTATAATGGCAAAGCTGTTATGGGTGATAACGTACAAAATGTTAAAAAAGAACAAATTCCTTCAGAATAAAGGCTTATTCTGGAAAGAAAATGCTGATATGCTGAGAGCTGTCAGTATGCTAACTCAACTCGGCTTGATTATGGCAGTATCAATAGTTATTGGTGTTGTCTTAGGTTTATTTATTGATAAGTATTTTGGTCTTAAAGGCGTGTTTATCGGAATTGGTGCAATAGTCGGTATTGTAAGCGGTGCATTAACAGATTGGCGATTGTTGTTAAGGTTTTTTGACCATAATAACAATGAAAAGGATAATGATGAATAGCATTCAAGATCAAAATGTAACTACCAATCAGTCAGAAGGTATCAATAATAATGATTATATTAAAAGAATTTTATTGATTATTTTCTTGACAAACTTGCCAGCTTTAGCTTCAATGTTTGTAAGTTTTAAAAGTAGCATAGGGTGGATCGCAGGGTCAATAGCAAGTGCCTTCAATTTCTGGATAATGGCAAAAAATACTTTTGCCTTAAAACCTGATCATGGTAACATTAATATTAAAAAGATAAGTAAAATCTTTTTGATAAGATATCTTTTCTTGATAGTATGGTCATTATTTATTCTCATTGTAGTAAAACCGGAATTAATTGTATATTGCTTTGGACTATTTACAGCTCAAATAGCGATATTTATTTATCAATTTTGGTGCCAACTTAAAAATAGCAAACTAAAAAAATATTTTAGAGGTAAGGATGAGTGAAAAAGCATTTAACTTAAAAAAAGTCATAATAATCTTTTTTGTAATTCAATTAATTTTGTCTTTTTTCTTGTATAAAAAGGTTCACATCGGTAAAGATGCAGAAACAGGGAAATTTTCTGTTTCTCTAGTTACCGAATATGAAGATTTACAAGAAACGATTAATAAAGATATTCAACCCGATAGATATATTGCGGAAGAAAAATTACCTAATCCGGAACAATTTACTTACAATAGTAAAACAATTTATAATATTTTTAAGAAGTGGTTTGGGAATTCTGCAGTATTAAATTTTAGATTGTGGAGAATGTTATTCTTTTTGGATATCTTCATTATTCTCTTTGCCTTTTATGTGAGAAAAAGGATAAAGTTTATACCTTCTAAAATTCAACTTTTAATGGAAACTTTTTATCTATTTTTGGAAGATTTAGTCATTGAAACCCTTGGTGAAAAAAGAAAAAGATTCACTGCATATTTTGTTACTTTATTTTTGTTTATTTGGATATCTAATCAAGTGGCTATCCTGCCAATTCCCGGAATTAGTGAACCAACAAGAAATCTTAATGTCCCTCTTGGTTTAGGTATAATGGCTGTATTAGTTGTTCATTATAATGCTATTAAGAAAAAAGGCTTAGTTAATTATATAAAAGGCTATATGGAACCCTTAGTTTTTATGTTGCCTCTTAATGCAGTCGGTGAAGTATCAAAGATTATATCAATATCTTTTCGTCTTTTCGGAAATATTTTTGGCGGTGCTATTATTACTGTCGTAGTATCAGGGCTTACAAAATATATAATAGTCCCTGTAGGTCTTAATCTTTTCTTTACAATGTTTCAAGGTACAATTCAATCTTTTGTGTTTACAATGCTCGCTCTAACATATCTTTCAATAGAAATAGCTGAATAGAAAGGTTATTATATGATAAATGAATATGCTCAAGTAACTTTATTTTTAGGTGCTGCCTTAAGTACCGGAGTCGCTTCTATCAGTGCCGGATTTGGCGAAGGTCAAACTGCTGCTGTTACAACTAAAGCTATTATGAGACAACCCGGAGCAAGAGATATTATGCTTCGTTCTATGCTTATAAGTCAAGCTGTAACTGAAAGTGGAGCTATCTTTGCCTTGGTAATTAGTCTTTTATTATTGTTTGGCGGTTTCTTGGATGAAAGCGTTGATCTTGCAAAAGCTTTTTCCTTTTTAGCTGCAGGTATGGCTATGGGGTTCGGAAGTATGGGACCAAATTTCGGTTCGGGCTTCGCCGGCTCAAATGCTTGTGATGCTATTGGAAGAACTCCTTCTCAACATATTCCTGTTACAACAAATATGCTTATTGGTCAAGCTTTGTCTCAAACTTCTGCTATTTTTGCCTTAGTAGTATCTTTGTTGTTGTTATATACTGTGCCAAATATGGCTGAAAACCAAGAAATATTGCATCAGGTTGTAAAAGCTTGTGCGTATTTTGGTGCTGCATTTGCTATTGGATTTGGGACCCTTGGTCCCGGTTCAGGTATTGGTTTCATTGCAGGTAAAACCTGTCAAATGATTGCCAGATATAAAGAGAAACAATCTTATTTTATGAGAACTATGTTTTTGGGTGCTGCAGTTTCAGAATCAACTGCAATTTACTCACTTGTTGTAGCATTCTTATTAATTTTTATGTAAAAAACTAAATCAAATGGAGGAATAATGGAAACTATGATTGCAAAAGCTGCTGCTCTTTTAGGTGCAGGGATTTGTATGGGTATCGGTGCTCTAGGTCCCGGTCTTGGTGAAGGTTATATCGGCGGAAAAGCCTGTGAATCAATCGGACGTGCTCCGGAACATGCTAACCTTATCACTCGTACAATGCTAATTGGTCAAGCTGTTTCTGAGTCAACAGGTATTTATTCATTAGTTGTAGCTCTTCTTTTAATATTTACAAGTTAATTATGATTTTTATTAAAAAAGAGCAAGGAGTTAGTATATGACTATAGATTTTTCAATGATAATAGTGATTCTAAACTTTGTATTGCTGATGATTGTGCTAAATAACTTGCTTTATAAACCCCTTAAACAATATTTTGTTGACAGACAAAATAAGATTCAACAAGATGTCAATGAAGCAAGCGAATCTATTGAAAAAGCAAATCAACTTGTTGTTAAACGAGAAGATGAACTTAAAAATTCAATGGAAGATGCACGTAAAATGAAAGATTCCATTCGCTATGAGGCAGAAAAACAAGCTGAACAAATTCTTCATAATGCAAAATTACAGGAACGCGACACTATTCAACAAACTCAAAATCAACTCAAGGAATTAAATAAAAAAGCTTTCAGAGATATAGAATCAAAACTTTCAGTAATAGTTGCTAACCTAACAGAAAAAGTATTAGAAGAAAAAATTGACTCAGAAAAGGATAAAGAATTGATTAATAAACTTCTGGCTAAAAGAGGTTAATAATGAAAAATATCCTACTCGCAAGAAGATATGCTTCTGCTTCTATTCAATTCTTGAATGAGAATGATTATATTGCTATTCTTAAACAATTAGAAATCTTTAAAAAAGCAATTGCTGATAATTTGCAGATAAAAAAGATTTTTGCTTCTGCTATTATCTCAAAAAATAAGAAGATTCAATTTGCCCAAAATATAGTTGAACAACTTGACAACAAAGATTTTTGGTTGCAGATAATAACAGTATTAATCATTAAAAATCGCGGAAATATTTTGGACTTATTCTTAGAAGAGTTTAAAAAAGTATTGAATGAGAAATTAAATCAAAAATATGTTCAGCTTATACTGGCACATAAACAAGACAATAATACAATAGAATTAATTAAAAATGAACTTGAAAAGGTTCTGAAATTTAAAGTAGTATGTGACGTAGAAATTGATAAAAAGATTATTGGCGGTTTTATTGCCAAAACCGATAATCAGTTAATTGATGCTTCTGTACACTCAAATCTTCAAAGATTTGTTAAAACAATGTCAAAAAGTTATAATTAATGAGGTTTTTATGAATATACAACCCGAAGAAATAAGTGCAATTATTAAAGATAAAATTAATCAATTTCAATATGATATTGATGTAGCTGAAACAGGGAAGGTTGTTCAAGTTGGAGATGGTATTGCTCGTGTTTTCGGACTTGAAAACGTTATGGCCGGTGAAATGGTGGTTTTCCCTGAAGAAACTATTGGTATGGCTCTTAATCTTGAACAAGAAAATATCGGCTGTATTATTTTCGGCGATTCAAGTCATATTAAAGAAGGGGACTTAGTTAAGCGAACAAGAAAAATATTACAGGTTCCTGTTGGTGACGCTATGTTAGGTCGTGTTGTTAATGCACTTGGACAGCCAATTGATGGTAAAGGTGAGATTAAAACAGATAAGTTTTTACCTGTTGAACGTAAAGCTTTAGGTGTGATTCATCGTCAACCGGTGAAAGAACCTTTACAGACAGGACTTAAAGCTATTGATGCTATGGTTCCTATTGGAAGAGGACAACGTGAGTTAATTATCGGTGATAGACAAACAGGTAAAACTGCGATTGCTATTGATACAATAATAAATCAACAAGGGAAAAATGTAAAATGTGTTTATGTTGCTATTGGGCAAAAGAAATCAACTGTAGCCAAAATAGTAAGAACTCTTGAAAAACATAACGCTATGTCATATACAACAGTTGTATGTGCCAGTGCATCAGAAACTCCGGCATTATTATATATTTCCCCATATTCAGGATGTTCAATAGGCGAGTATTTTAGAGATAAGGGTGAACATTCTCTAATTATATATGATGATTTATCAAAGCATGCGGCAGCATATAGAGAAATTTCACTTTTACTTAGAAGACCGCCGGGACGTGAAGCATATCCGGGTGATGTTTTTTATCTTCATTCAAGATTATTAGAAAGGGCTTCAAAACTTAGTGAATCTGACGGTGGAGGTTCATTAACTGCTTTACCTATTATTGAAACTAAGGCAGAAGATATTTCAGCATATATCCCAACTAATGTAATTTCTATTACAGATGGACAAATTTATCTTTCAACAAGATTGTTTTATTCAGGTATAAGACCGGCAATTGTTCCGGGACTTTCAGTTTCTCGTGTAGGTGGTAGTGCTCAAATTAAGGCAATGAAATCTGTTGTTGGTCAGTTACGTTTTGATTTAGCTCAGTATAATGAACTTGAAGCTTTTGCTAAGTTTGGTTCTGATCTTGACAAGACTACTCGAGCTCAATTGTTGCGAGGGGAAAGATTAGTTGAGATTCTTAAACAAAATGAAAATGTTCCATTACCTGTTGAGAAGCAAATATTTATAATATTTATGGCGAATAATGGTTATCTCGATGAAATAGAAATTAATAAAATCAAAGTTCTTGAAGAAGATTTATTTACAATAATCGAAACTAAATATAAAGATTTTTGCCAAGAAATGATTAATAGTAAGATTACGGATGAAATTAAAAATAAGATGCATGAGATTTGTACAGAAGTTACTTCCAGGCATAAGTAGTATTAGGAGTTATTAATGGCAAACCTGAGAGATTTGAAAAGTCGCATAACCAGCATTAAAAATACTAAACAGATTACAAATGCAATGAAAATGGTTGCAGCTGCAAAATTAAGAAAAACTCAGGATGCGGTATATAATGCAAGACCTTACGCTGAACATATAGATAAGATGTTAAGGATTTTGCAAAAGAAAAACAATTATACTCCTCATCCTTTACTTATACCAATTAATCCTGATGGAAAAGAGTTATTAGTAATTGTCACTGCTGACAGGGGATTATGTGGTTCATTTAATTCTTCAATTATAAGATTTGCACACTCGTATTTGAATGATAATCCTGATTGTGATTTAATTCTTATAGGCAGAAAAGCTTATGACCATTTTAGGAAAGATAAAAGATATAATATTATAAGTCATTATGTTGGTTTATCAGATGTGAAAAACGTTAATGATTTAAGACATATAAGAGAAGAGATAATTTCTTTATATAGTTCCGGGAAATATTCTAAAGTATATGTTATATACAACGAATTTAAATCTGCTATTCAACAAAATCTAATTCATAAACAAATCATTCCTGTAGTTCCTTTTGATTCGGATGAAGTATCAAAGGTTGATTATATTTATGAACCTGATGAAATGTCAATTATTGAAGAGTTAGGTACACGTTATGTAAGTGTTGATTTATGGCGTATAATGTTAGAATCAAATGCTGCTGAACAAGGTGCCAGGATGACTGCTATGGATAATGCGACAACAAATGCTGCAGATTTGATAGATAATTTATCCCTTGTTTATAATAGAGAACGTCAATCTCAAATTACAACACAAATTATCGAAGTTGCTTCCGGTGCGGAAGCTATTAGTAATTAAATGACTTTAAAAAATTAAAGAGGAATTTTTATGACAAAAGGCAAAGTTGCACAAGTAATCGGTCCTGTTATCGATGCCGAATTTCCGGAAGGTCAATTACCTGCTATTCATAATGCTTTAAATATAAAGAGAGATGGTCAATCAGATTTAATCTTAGAAGTGCAGATGCACCTTGGTGAAAATACTGTACGTGCTGTATCTATGGATTCAACTGATGGACTTGTTAGAGGTACTGAAGTAATTGATACAGGAGTACCTATTACTGTCCCTGTTGGAGAAAAAGTATTAGGTAGGATATTAAATGTAGTAGGTGAACCTATCGATGAAGCTGGTGAAGTTGTGTATGAAGAACGGTATCCTATTCATAGACAAGCACCTGCATTTGAAGATTTAGATACTCAAGAAGAGATATTAGAAACGGGAATAAAAGTTATTGATCTGATTGAACCGTATTTAAAGGGTGGTAAAACCGGTTTATTTGGTGGTGCCGGTGTTGGCAAAACAGTTTTAATCCAAGAATTAATAAGAAATATTGCTACCGAACATGGTGGTTTCTCTGTTTTTTGCGGTGTTGGTGAAAGAACACGTGAAGGTAATGACTTATGGTTAGAAATGAAACAATCGGGAGTTATTGAAAACACTTCAATGGTTTTTGGTCAAATGAATGAACCTCCCGGAGCACGTATGCGTGTAGGTTTAACCGGATTAACAATAGCTGAATATTTTAGAGATGTTGCTAAAAAGGATGTTTTGTTATTTATTGATAATATATTTAGGTTTACACAAGCCGGTTCTGAAGTTTCAGCTTTATTGGGACGTATGCCGTCTGCTGTGGGATATCAACCTACTTTGGCAACAGAAATGGGTGAATTACAAGAACGTATTACTTCTACAATTAATGGTTCAATTACATCAGTTCAAGCTATTTATGTGCCGGCAGATGACTTTACTGATCCTGCTCCGGCAACTACATTTTCTCATTTAGATGCTTCAACATTTTTATCGAGGCGTATTGTAGAGCTTGGTATTTATCCTGCTGTAGATCCTTTGATGTCAACCAGTAGAATACTTGACCCTAAGATTGTAGGTGAAGATCATTATTTTGTTGCTCGTGAAACACAAAGAATTATTCAGAAATATAAAGATTTACAAGATATAATTGCAATTCTTGGTATGGATGAATTATCTGAGGATGATAAATTAGTTGTAAATAGAGCACGTAAGTTAGAACGTTTCTTCTCTCAACCTTTCTTTGTTGCTGAAGAGTTTACTAACACTCCAGGTGAATATGTCTCATTGAAAGATACTATTGTTGGATTTAAAGCTATTATTGATGGACATTGTGATAGTTGGCCGGAACAAGCATTTATGTTTGTTGGAAAATTAGAAAAAGCTGAAGAACGTGCTAAAAAATTAATGAAAGATAATTAAAAAGAGGATTTCATAATGGCAGAACTACATATTAAGGTATTAATGCCTAATATTCAAAAAGTTGATACAGTAATTGATCGTGTTATCTTGCCCGGTATTGAAGGAGATTTTGAGGTTTTAGATGGTCATACTCCTTTGATTACAAAGTTAAGATCAGGGATTTTAAAGATTTATAAAAATGGAAAACCTGATTTATATGCAATCCATGATGGTTTTGTAACTGTAGAAAATAATGAAATTCTTATATTAAGTGAAAACTGTGAAAATAAAAATGAAATTAGTTTAGATAGAGCAACTCAAGCTAAAGAAAGAGCTGAAAAACGAATGTCTCAGATGACAAGTGCTGAATCAGAAATTGATTATCGGCGTGCGGAGATTGCTTTAAAAAAGGCATTAACAAGAATAGAAATCTTGCATTTATAATTGTATTGAATAAAAATAAAAAGAGAGACTTAAGTCTCTCTTTTTTTTAATAATTATTTGAATGCTTCCATTCCGGTAAAACTTCTGTATGGGTCAAATGACTTCAATATTTTGATATCATTATCATTTAGATTATTCTCAACAATTCTATTGAGGAGTTCACCAAGACCCGGTCCTAACATAAAGCCTTGACCGCACATACCAATAGCTTGAATAAAGTTTGGATTGTTATTCATTTTGCCTATAATAGGGAATCCATCAGGTGTCATCGGATATTGACCTCTCCATTGTCTACGTATTTTGAGGTTTTTAAGTCTTGGATATAAATCAAGCATTCGACTAATGCATAGAGGTAAAAATTCTGAAGTAGAATCGCTATCTGTACCTAAAATGGGAGGATTAGGAGTAATACAAAATACTACTTGTCCTTCATGATTTTGATAAAAATAATAATTTGCAGAACCTTTTGCAGGTCTGATATCTACTACCATTGGGCCAAAAAATCTTTTTACGGGGTCTGTGATTGCTGCTTCATGACAGTCCGGCTCGATAGGTACATCATAGCCTAATAAATTGCTTATATGTTTTGCGTTATTACCGGCTGCGTTAATTAAATATTTGGTTTGATATTTGTTTTTATCTGTTTTGATTTCAAATTCAGAATTGTTATAGATTATATTGTTTACTGTTTCGTTAAATTTGTAAGTTGCTCCGTATTCGACACTTTTAAAATACATTGCGTTATTTGAGAGTAGGGGAGAACAACTTCCATCTTCGGGAGAATATGTTGCTCCTCTTAAGTTATTCATATTAATACCTGGAACTAATTCATTGTATTCTTCAGGACTAATCCATTTAATTTTTAATCCAAAATCTAATTGAATTTGAAGGAGAGTTTTTAAGCTGTTTTCTGTATTGTCGTCATAAGCCGGGAAACTATAACCGTTTGACATCCAACCTATATCATCACCATAATTTTCTTGCCATGTTGAAAAAATCTCAATGCTTCGTTGACAAAGCTTTATTTTACCAAAGTCTGAGTGAGTTGCTCTAACACCACCGATAGCTTTTTTATTATTTTTTTGTCCCGGTGATGGCATACTGTCAATACATAAAACTTTTTTATTATTCTTTGCAATATTCATTGCAGCAGGAACGCCTATTGAGCCTGCGCCGATAATTATTACATCATAAATATTGTTCATTATAACTCCGTTTATTTATTATCTGTGAATTTTTCTAAAGGTACTTCTACAAAAACAGGTCTTCTGGTATTGTTTACAATTATTTCAGAAGGGATACCTTCTTGTCTGAAAATTTGTTTTAACATTACATCACAAGTTTTGCTTCCGCATGGTCCCATTCCGAGACGAGTGATAGCTTTGATTTGATTTATATCTGTGATACCTTTCTTGATAAGTTTTTTTACATCAGCAACACTAACTCTTTCACATAAACAAACCATAGTTGAGTCATCAAGTTTGTCAGGTAAAATAGTATTTTTGAGAGGTATAGTGATTTCAGGGGATTGGACTATGAATGAAATTGCTTTCTTTGCAAGGTGTTTTGGCATTTGGATTTTAATCATTTGAGTTTTATTAAGTTTATTGGTTTGTACACAGGTGACTTTATATTTTCCGAGGCTATTTCCATCGATATCAACGACATTAATTTCATCATTCTCGTTAATCTTTTTATTATAAATTTCATAAGGTAATGATACAGTAGGTAATTCTTTGTCTTTTCTAAAATCTACTATAGAAATTGCTAAACCAGGGCAGATAAATAAACATTTTCCACAACCAATACATGATCCATCATATTGAGGTTGACCCATAATAGTTGAGGTTTTTATCTTTATAGAATTAGTTGGACAGACAGTTGTACATGGATTACAAGGTATCTCTTGAAGACAATGTATGACAGGGAAAACGCCTTCATCGGGAAGATTGTTTTGATAGGATAAAATTTTCCCGGGGTGTGATTTTAAAACTTCGGCCTTATCAAACCATGATTGAGGTATTTCTGAAACATTTGCACCGAGTTCTTTTGAAATTTTTAAACCCATAATTTTACCGTTAAACATAGCAGATGAAGCTTCAGCAATTTCAAATGCATCTCCTGCTGAAAATACTTTGATGCCGGCTTTTTGAGCTTCTTCAGTAAATTCTATTAAGGAATCAAGACCGACTGCTATTAAGATAGTATCGCAAGCAAAACTTTTTTCAGTACCATTAATAACTTTAAAGCTTTTATCAACTTGAGCGATAGTGATAGAATTTACGGTTTCATCACCATTGGCAGATAAAATTGTATGAGATGTATATATTGGTACACCTAATCTTTTTAATTTATCGGAATGTACCTTATAACCACCACATTGAGGTGCTGCTTCAACGAGTCCGACAACATCAATTCCGGCTTGAAGTGCATGATAACCCGCTATAAGTCCGACATTTCCTCCACCGATAATAAATAATCTTTGAGACGCTTTGACTAAATCTCTGTTTACTAATGTTTGAAAAGCACCTGCACCATAAATTCCTGCTAAGTTATTTCCAGAAAATCTTAAATATTTTTCTCTGGCACCGGCAGCGTTTAATATTACTTTTGGTTCAATTATTTTATATTCACCGTCATTTAAGACACCTACTTTTTTATCTTTAAAGACAAATAAAGCTGTAGAATTTGTCCAAACTTCTATATTATTGCTTTTTGTTACAGTTTCAGCTAATTTTTTACCAATATCTATTCCTCTTGTACCGGCATAAGAGTCTTCGACAGACCCAAAAAATTTATGAGTCTGTAATACTAATTTACCGCCAAGTACATTTTTATCATCAAGTAAAATTGATTTAATATTATTTTTGTCCATCTCAATTGCCGCAGAAAGTCCTGAGGGACCACCTCCAATAACTAAAACATCAGTTTTTACAGATAAAATCGGTTTAAATTCAATATTTTCATTTGATTCCGGGAGTTCCGGTAAGCCGTCAGCACTTTCTATAATCATATTTTCTTTGACTTCTGTCATACATGATTTTACCGGCATTCCGTTAGCTATAACCATACATTTTGCACATTGGCCATTAGCACAGAATATGCCTTGTGCTGTTCTATCTTTGTGATGATGTCCAAAAACATTAATTCCGTTTGCTATTAAGGCAGAAGAAATCATCTCTCCTTTTTTTGCCTTTAATAATTCTTTTTTCCAATAAAATGGAATCTCTTCTGTTTGAGGGATTTCCAAGATTGGATGCTCAGTTATTCGGTTAGTCATATTAGGACTCCTATGAGATTAAGACTTACGATTAATATAATCGTCTTAAGAGAAAATTGTTCAAACTCTATGATTTGTCAAGTTTTTTCTATGAAATCTTAATAAAAAATTGATATTTATATTAGATATTTAAAAGCGTTTTTTTATATAGCGTAGTGATGATAATAGGACATATTTATATAATTATATGTATTATAGATATTTACGAAATTTAAAATACAATTATTAATATTATAGACTGTTGAATATTTTCAATTATTGTTCTACAAGCTTCCAGCTTGTAGTTTTATAAAATATTGAATGTCTATCATTTAAATTTTTTTTAGTGCAAGCAAGGATGCTCACACAACACCATTAATCAACAGTCTTAATATAGTTATGATACAAGGGACCTCCAGGATGGAAAAAAGCATCTTGGAGGTCCCTTGTCTATTGTATGAATGTTTGTATTAATAACTAATAAAATTTATTGATTTTAATTTTATGAATCTTTTGGATATTCTTGATATAGTCGTTCATTTTGTCTAATAATACTTGAGAGGTAATTTGAGTTTTTACTTCACCAAAAGATTTTTTTGCTCCAGGGACTCTATCAATAATCTTATAAATATGAAATAATCCAACTTCGATTTCAATGGGAGCTATTATATCTCCGATATTTCTATCAACAAGATACTCAAATTCTGTTTTTAAATCATCTTTTGTTAGGTATGGAGTGATTCCATTGCTGATATTTGCATACGGATCATTGGAATATTTTTTTACAATATTATTAAAAT
>JALNXV010000304.1 GCA_023230175.1 Candidatus Cloacimonadota bacterium | reverse complement strand
ACAACAGATATCTGTTCAGGTACGGAACACCAGGTGTTGATGGCTTTCAAGCGAAAGTCGCAACTTTCGAAAAGGAAATGGCAGAAAGACTTGGAATCAAGCACGTTGTAGCAACAACAAGCGGAACGGGTTCTTTGCTTGCTTGCCTTGCTGCTCTTGGAATTGGAGCTGGAGATGAAGTAATCGTTCCTGGATATACATTTATTGCATCCATTTCGACAATTATTCTTTCCAATGCTATTCCAGTGCTTGCTGAAATTGACGATTCACTTACAATTGATCCTACAAAGATTGAACAGCTGATAACCCCAAGAACAAAAGCTATCATGCCGGTTCATATGCTTGGAAATCCTTGTAAGATGGACGCTATCATGGAGATTGCAAAGAAGCATAATCTATTTGTGATTGAGGACTGCTGCCAGGCTGTTGGTGCTTCGTATAAAGGAAAGAGAGTTGGCTCTTATGGCAACCTCGGAGCATATTCCCTGAATTTCTTCAAGACTATTACTTCTGGAGATGGAGGCTTTGTAGCTACAGATGACCAGACTCTTTATGAGAGAGCATTTGGTTTCCATGATCAGGGGCACAAACCATGCAGAATGGGTGTAGAAGTTGGAAACAGATCGATTGTTGGAATGAACCTCAGAATGAATGAGCTTTCTGGCGCTGTTGCCCTTGCACAAGGAAGGAAACTTGATCAGATTCTTGCTACTCTTCGTGAGAAGAAAGCTTTGCTCAAGGCGCAGCTTTCCGGTCTTGAAGACAAAATCAGCTTCAGAACAATAAATGACGAAGGTGAATGCGGAACGCTTCTTACAGTTCTCTTCAAAACAAAAGAACTTGCTGACAAGTTTTGCGAGAAGATGGGAACAGCTCCGGTTGCTAAGTCTGGCTGGCATGTATACAACAACATGGAACAGATTCTTAATCAGGTTACAGCTTCAAAGGCAAATTGCCCGTACAGTTGCCCGAGATATCCGAATCGTGTGAAGTATTACAAGCATATGTTGCCTCAGACCGATGAAATTCTTGATCGTGCTGTAAATTTCAGTGTTGGTGTCGTGGACAAGGGGCTTGGTTCTGGATGCGGAATTAACATTCTTTCAACAAAAGAAGAAATAATTGCAACAGGAAAGAAGCTTGCCGATGCTATCAGATCGCTCTAAGGAGAATTGAATGCAGAAGAAAATCAAAGTCGGTATCATTGGCATGGGATACATAGGTACAAGCCATATCGAAGCCCTTCACAGAATTGGTTTCGTAGACTTGGTGGCTGTTACCGATGTCAATTATGAGCTGGCTAAGAAGAAAGCTGATGAATTCGGTATTCCCAAGTGCTACAGGACAATAGATGAACTGATTGCAGACCCGGAAATTGAATCTATCCATGACTGTACTCCGAACCATATGCATACTGAAATCAATAAGAAGATTATTGAGGCAGGAAAGCATGTGTTCAGTGAAAAGCCGCTGGCTCGTTCAAGTGCCGAATCTGCCGAAGTTCTTGAAGCTCTCAAAAAGCATCCGGATACTGTAGCAGGATTGAATTTCTGCTACAGGATGTATCCACTTATTCAGGAGATGAAGGTTCGTGTCCAAGACGGAGAGATTGGAAAAGTCTATCTGGTTCATGGAAGCTATCTTCAGGATTGGCTTCTGAAGGAAACGGATTACAACTGGCGTATCGAACCTGAGTACACTGGCGTTTCACGATGCGTTGGTGATATCGGATCCCATTGGATAGATCTTGCTCAGACGATTACTGGAAGCAGAATCGTAGAGGTTTGTGCAAATACCGTCATTGCGCTTCCAACACGGAAGAAACCCCTTGGACAAGTGGAAACATTTGCAGTGAACAGCAATGCCCAGTATGAAGAAAAGAAAATTACTACTGAGGATTATGCAGGCGTCATTGTAAAGTTTGCAAATGGTGCCAGCGGCGTGTTCCAGTGCAGTGAAATCAGTGCAGGAAGAAAATGCTTCATCGACATTGAAGTTGATGGAGCAAAAGCTTCTTTCCACTGGAATCACGAGATGGGAGATCGAATGTGGAAGGGCAACAGAGATGAACAGAATGTGGAAATCATGAGGAATCCTAACTTGATGCCTCCTGAAATCCGTCAGTATTCACAACTGGCTGCTGGTCATGCGGAAGGATGGAATGATGCATTCAAGAACAGCATCGAAGCCTACTATAGATTCATACGTGATGGGAAAAAGCTTGGAAAAGACAAGCCTGACTTTGCAACGTTTGAGGATGGTCATTACATCATGAAGATTACAGAAGCAATTATCCAGAGTGCCAAAGAAAAGCGCTGGATTGAAGTTTGTTAGCAAAAGGAGAAACATATGAGTACTTTTAGATTTACGGCGGGACCATGGAATATCCATGACGGAACGGATTCTTTCGGACCTGGTCACAGACCAAATTATCCTATTGAAGAGAAAATCAAAAGATTTGCTGAGATAGGACTTGATGGTGTTCAGTTTCATGATGATGATGCTGTCCCTGATATGAATCACATGACTCAGCAGGCTACCATTGATTATGCAAAGGATGTCAAGAAGCTTCTTGATAAAGAAGGTCTTTTTGCTGAATTCGTTGCAACAAGGCTTTGGTTTGATCCTCATACAGACGATGGTGGATTTACTGCCAGCAAGAAGGAAAACAGGGATTATGCAATCTGGAGAGCCAAGAGATCCATTGATATTGCACGTGCTCTTGGAACGAAGAAAATTCAGCTTTGGCTTGCTCGAGAAGGCACGCTTTGCGCTGAAGGAAAGAATCATGTAGAAAAGATTCTGCAGCTTAGGGATGCTCTCAATGAAATTCTGACCTACGGTCCTGAAATGCTGATTCTTATTGAGCCCAAACCAAATGAACCAATTGATAGAAGCTATGCCGGAACTTGCGGACATGCTCTTGCACTTGGTGCTTATACCGTTGATCCGAATAGAGTAGGCGTTTGCATTGAAAGTGCTCACTCAATCCTTTCCGGTCTTGATCCAGCAAATGATATGGCTTTTGCGCTTGCTCTTAACAAGCTTTGGGGTGTTCACCTTAATGACCAGAACGGAGCCAGATACGATCAGGACAAGTCGTTCGGAGTTGAGAACCTAAGACAGGCTTTCAATGAAGTAAAGGTTCTAAATGAGAACAACTATGGAGACAGAGGAAACTTTGAGTGCGTAGGACTTGATGTCAAGGCAATGAGAACACAACCTGCTGATGACTGCTACAGACATCTTATCAATTCGAAAAAGATCTTCATGATGCTTCTTGAGAAGGTCAAGAAGTTTGATTACAAGTTCCAGGAAGAATGTGTGAAAACACAGAATTTTGAAAAGCTTGAAATGTATGTCATGGAGCTTCTGATGAAGGGCTGATAAAAGCCAGTTGTTCTTTGAAGTGAATATTTGTATATCAGGGGTACATGCAAAACATGTACCCCCAGGGGGGTTATGCACTCTTTTTGCAATGAATACCATCAATTCGGAAAGTGCCTTTTCATAAGTACCGATAAGGCATGTGCTGTTTTTTCATTGGAATTTGGCCCTAGGATTCTTGCTTTTTCGTTGTGTGGGTATGCTAACATTTTCTACGAGCAGCCGCTTGATGCAGACTTCCTTTGCACATCTGATGGTTGGCGTGTACACGCTGGAACAAGGCTTTGGCTTGCTCCTGAAAGCCTGAGGACTTATTTCCCTGACAATTCACCGGTGGATTATCGTATTGTTGGAGAAAAAGTGGTTTTGACGCAATCTGAAGATCCTTGGATGGGAATAAGGAAAACCATAAGTGCTGAATTCTCTGATTCGGATACGCTTGAGATAGACTATCGCATTGAAAACAGAAGAGAATTGCCTATCAACGGTTCTCCTTGGGCAGTAAGTTCGGTCAGACTTGGCGGAGTCCTGAACATTCCATGGGCAGGATCATCAGGCCAATCAAATCCGGATCGGTTTTTATCCATTTGGAATGGTACTTCCCTTTCGGATGAGCGTTTACGTTTTGAACATGATTGTGTTTCAATTACACCTTCAGAAAGAGATGAATATTTCAAAATAGGGTTGTTATGCCCTTCTGGTGAGGTATCTTATTCGCTTCCTGATCAAACTTTTATTAAAAAATTCAGTTCAATAGGACCTTTTGCTGATAACAATGTCAATCTTGAGGTTTTCTGCTGCCGACAGATGATTGAAATTGAAACTCTTGGAAAGCAGCAAACACTTCAATATGGACAATCTGCTATTCATCATGAGCAATGGCTTATCAGAAAAAGTGAGAAAAAGGAGTGAAGTGGATATGCCCAGAACGGTTCATATGGAATTGCTTAGACCTGAAGAAATCAGAGACGAACAGAAAAAACATAATATTGTATTTCTGCCACTTGGGCCTCTTGAATGGCATGGACCGGCTATGCCTTATGGTACTGACCCTCTTTTTGCTTCTGCTGTCGCCGAAAAAACTGCTTTGAAAACCGGCGGACTTGTCATGTCGACTTTGTGGATGGGTACCGAAAGAAAACGCGAAGATGAAATCCTTAGAACGAAAGGGTTTGAAGACCCGCTTCCTTATGTCAAAGGAATGGATGTTC
>JALNXV010000303.1 GCA_023230175.1 Candidatus Cloacimonadota bacterium | reverse complement strand
TGCCGTAGCTGCAACAACAGGAGATAATTTTAGGGATAATGTAGAAGTTGTTTATATTGAAAACCCAACACCAAATACTACATATACAATAAATATTACACATAAAAATACATTGCATAATAATTTTGCTCAGAATTTTTCATTAATAGTTACCGGTAATATTTCTAATTATAGTCATCCAGCACCTAATAATCTTATTGCATCACCTGAAGGCGATAATATGTTATTATCCTGGGATCCTATTGATAACAATAATTTAATTGGTTACAATTTGTATCGTTCAGCTTTTTCTAATATAAATACACCTAATGCTTGGACTGAAATTGCTCTTAATACAAGTCAAACTTTTGTAATTGATAATAGCTGGGGATTGCTTGAAAATGGTGTTTATAAGTATATTGTTCAAGCTGTCTATAGTGATGGTCTTTCTCCAAATACATATTCAAATTCTGTTTATAAATCTGATAATGATTATCCCTGTGGCATCTATCTTGGAAATGCAGATAGTCAAACTCTTAATGCCGAAATACCTATTAATTATAATTATAAGAATGGAGTTTCGCAATCAATATTTTTAGAGGAAGAAATAGGTTTTTCAGGAGATATTAATGGAATGGTTTATCATTTTACAGGAAGCGGTGTTATCCCTGATAATATTGATGTAAGCATATATCTTGCTATTACAGATGAAGATTATTTTCCAACAGAAAATAGTTGGATACCTACTTCAGAATTTACTGAAGTATTTACCGGCACTTTGAATGTTAATGCCGAAGGATCTTATGATATATTTATCCCTTTTGATAATGTATTTGAATATACCGGTGGAAATTTAGTATTTATGGCTCATAGGCATTGGACAAATGATTATTATAATCAATTTAACCAGTTTACAACAACAATTTATGATGATAATCGTACATTATACACTAGAAGTGATAATACTATGATAAATTTAACTAATTTACCTCAGGGAATTCTAAGTACTGAAGCTGCAAATACTGTTTTATATTTCATAGCTGAAGAATATGGCTCTTTAAATGGTGTTGTTACTACTCAGTCTAACCAACCTTTAAGTGGCGTTAGAATTACAATAAATGAAACAAATTTCACTACTCATTCTAATGAACTTGGTGAGTATTCTTTTGATTATCTCCATACAGGAGCTTATCATATTTTAGCAAATAAACCAGGCTACCAATCTTATGAATCAGAGGACCTTATAATTACTCAAAATGAGACATTAAATCATAATTTTGAAATGTTTGCATTAGATAATGTGTCTGTTTCGGGAATTGTCAGAATTATTAACAGCGAAACACCTATTAGTAATGCTAATATATCTCTTATTGGAGATTCTGAGTATAATATTTTAACTAATGATTTAGGTGAATTCATAATAAATGATGTTCTTACTAATGACACATATAATTTACAGATTTCAGCTCAAGGGTTTATTACTTATTCTGAAACTATTAATGTTCAGGCTAATGATGTAAATATTGGCATTATTTATCTTAATGAATACTTATACCCACCAGTAAATGTAACTTCTGAATTTATTGATAATAATATTATTCTGAATTGGAATACACCAAATAATGAATTAGTTACATTACAATCAAAAAATATACTTTTTTGTAATAGTGAAAGAGCTTTATTAGGTTATAATGTTTATCGTGATCAAGAATTGTTAAATAGTGAATTAGTAACAGAGTTATCATATACTGATGAAAATCCTAATCCGGGTCAACATTTTTATGGAATCACAGCAGTATATGACGGAGGCGAATCTATTCAAGTTACAACTATGGTAAATATTCCAATATATACACAAGAAATAAATTTAACAGAAGGATGGAATCTGATTTCAGTAAATAGAGATATGCAAGATATCGATATGACAGATGTTTTTGATTCAGTGATATTAGATAATTCTTTGATTATGGTACAAGATGAGGATTATAACAGCTTATTATTTAATGGGCAAAACTGGGTAAATGATATTGGAAGTATGCAATCTGAAAAAGGATATTGGGTCAAAATGGCTGAAGATTCACAAATTATTTTAAATGAAAGTCCAACGCAATTACCTATGACAATCAATCTTAGAGTTGGATGGAACCTGATAAGCTATCCTTATGATGATAGTTATCAAGGTCTTCAACTTGTTCAATTAGCAATTCAAAATCAACAAATTGAAAGAATCCTTGATTCTTCAGGAAATACTATAGAACTCATTCCTAATCTTGGTATTATTGATGACATTAATTTCTTTAATCCCGGTGAAGGATACGCTGTTAAAGCAAATTCTGAATTGACATTACAATTCCCTTCTCTTTCAAAAGATAATATTAGACAATCTATTCCAAAATTTGTTAAATCTCAAACTAAAAACCGTACCGAACATTTCCAACCAATCTGGTCAGGTAAGGGATGGCAACATTTTAATTATATTATTGTAGCTAATAATTTACTTTTAAATCAAATTTCAATCGGGGATGAGATAGCTATTTTTGATGGTGAAAATTGTGTTGGGGCATCTGTTTATCAAGGTCCTTCGACTTATTTAAGAATATCTGCATCACTAAATGACGAACTTGATGATGTCAATGGATTTAATGAAGGTAATCCGGTTATAGTAAAAATTTGGAAAGCTGATGAAAACATTGAATATGATGACTTACTAATTAATGTTTATTCTGGAGATAACACCTTTACTCCCGGAGAGACTACAGTGATTAGTATTGATGCTTTTACTTCTATAAATGATGAAATAAGCACATTAACAACAAATATTTCCTCAATTTATCCAAATCCATTTAATCCTGAAACCAATATTAGCTTTAATATTAATAACTCCGGTTATACCTTGCTTGAAATATATAACATAAAAGGACAAAAAGTTAAAACACTTATCTCAGAAAATCTTAAAGCAGGAAATCATAATATAGTTTGGAAAGGTGATGATGATAATTCTAAACACGTTGCTTCAGGTATCTATTTTACTAAATTAGTAAATGCAAATAATCAAATAATAAAAAAGATGCTGTTAATTAAGTAAAATCTACAATACTTTATTTTTAAAGGAGTTATTCTGTTTAGAATATCTCCTTTTTCTTTATTTAAAATTATTAAAAATAACAATAATAAATATATTTCTTGACGACTACACTTTAAATTAAAAAATGGTAAAAATAAATAAATTAAATATAAGGGAGATAGATATGTCTAAAAATCACAGAGGAAAAGGTTTAAAAAATGTTCCTGCACAAGGCAGAGGTACCTGTCCTATTTGTCATAGAACTGGTATAAAAGTTGTTTATGAGACAAAAGTTAATGAAGAAACACTAAAAACATGTAAAGAATGCTTTAAGACTGTACAAAACAAAGGTTAATATAAGTAATTCTAACTTATTGCTTTAAATATTTTTTTATAAAACCAGACTTAGCTCTGGTTTATTTTTTAATTAAATATTTTATTACTTGACATTGATAATAAACTAATATACAATATATAAAAATAATATGAGGGTATGTTATGGTTGATATTGATATAATAAATATATTTGATAAGCTCCCTGTTGCAATTGCCTGTATAGATATTGTTAACAACAATAATCAAATAGTTATAACTAATCAGAATCAAGTTTTTAAATCTAAATTTGCAAATATTTCATTAATGGAAAAAATTAAAAATGAAGATTTATTCGAAATCATAAATAGGATAAAGAATAAAAAAAATTTTAGTTATAAATTAAAGTTTAATTATAATGAGAAATCAGTATCATTTATTATACATTATTCTGATACTTTTTCTTTTATTGTAGAAGATAATCAAGATTGTGAAAGACTTGAAAGTGAAGAGACATTTAAAGCAATATTTAATAGCCTTACAGAAGGAATTGCCTTGCATGAATTAATATATGAAAATGACATACCGGTTGATTTTAAGATTTTATCCATAAATCCCGGTTATGAAGAACAATCCGGATTTAAGCGTTCTGAAGTAATTGGTAAGAAAATCACAGAAATTTTTCCAAATGTTCCTCCTCCACATTTGGAAATTTATAGTAAAATAGTTAAGGATAAAACACCATATAATTTTGAAATATATTATCCAAAACAAAAAAAATATTTAAAAATTTCTGCAGTATCCCCAAGAGATAATCAATTTGTTACTGTATTTGAAGATATTACTGATAAAAAAGAAACAGAAAAATATCTAAGACATATGAATAAAAAATTAGAAACAATTACTAAGAAAGCTAATGATTTAGCTATTCAAGCAGAATTAGCAAATCAATCAAAAAGTAAGTTTTTAGCTAATATGAGTCACGAGATTAGAACTCCAATGAATTCGATAATCGGATTAAGTCATATTTTATCTGAAAGATTAAAGGATGAAGAAAATCAAAATTATATTAATAAAATTATCTTATCTTCGAAGAATCTGATGAATATTTTAAATGAAATTTTAGATTATTCAAAGATTGAGTCAGGAAATTTTAAAGTCGAAAATAAACCTTTTTTATTCTTAGAAATGTTAGATAATGTTATTAATATATATAAAGATATAGTTTTTGAGAAAGGATTAGATTTCAGAATAGACTTTGATGAAA
>JALNXV010000302.1 GCA_023230175.1 Candidatus Cloacimonadota bacterium | reverse complement strand
CAAACGTATGACCATCTTGACTTACACTAAAATTGAGCCCTTTATTCCAGATTAATTCTACACTATGCATTTCTAGAATCCATTAAAACTTCGTTCATCTTAATTAGGAATTGTTTCCAATACATTAAAGTGTCATAAATTGGTTCTATTTGATCTTCAGGCATCTTTTTTAAGAAATCTTCAAACATTTTAATGTTTTTTTCTTTGTATTTTTTTGCAATTTCCTTACCTTCAGGTGTAATTTCTGCATAAAAAACACGTCTATCTTCTTTTGAAGGGATACGTTTGAGATAATTCTTTTTTATTAGGCTATCCATTAAATGTGTGATTCGACTGTGAGATACATCCATAAAATTTGCAACTTCTTTCATACTAACAGCTCTTTTTTCTCTTAATAGGAATTGTAGTAAATCACATTCTACTCTGCCTAATTTAAGGCATTGCTTATACATAAATTCAAAGTTAAGCATAAGATTGTGAATAGCGTTAGTTTGCTCATAGAATATTTTTCCTTTTTCGTGATCCATGATTTTCCTCCATTCTAATTATTCTTTTTTTAAATCAACTACTTAAAGTTATGATTATTACATACAATGAAATAATATGTCATTTTATTTACAATGTCAAGTAAAATCTTTTCATATTCAATTAAATTATTATTAATTACATTATAATATTATTTATTAAAGATGCAAATTTTTTTTATATTTTTCTTTTAATAAATTATTGTGATATTTGAATTTGTTAGATTTTTATAAAAATTACATTTTTTAAACCTCAACAAAAATGCTCGCACAACAACGTTATTCAATAGCTTTTGTTTGATACTATTTAAAAGGTTTTAAATCTGATTATGGTTATTAAAATTTCATAAAGAAACCTCAACAAAAAATGTTGAGGTTTAAAATTTATCTAAGTTTTAAATTAATGGAAAATATCTCTTTTCCCGTTTTTAATCTGAGATACTTCTTCTGTAACAGTTTTTCTTAAATCTTCTGAATTTATCTCAGTTAATAATCTTTTTACCATTTCATAACCGGCTTGTTTTGTTTTAGGAGAAGCATAATCTTCAAGATATTCAGAAAAAGTAAGTATTGCATTTGGCTGACAGAAATTTTTGATATGAAGATTTTTAGCCATATCCATAAAATGATCTCCATGTCTTCCTAAACGATAACAAGAAGTACAGAAAGAAGGAACAAAATTCATTTGAGATAAATCATAAATAACTTCATCTAAGTTACGTTCATCTCCGATAGTAAATTGCTGTTCATCGGGGATATTAGTTAGGCTTTCGTGATAACTTCCGGGACTTGTTTTTGAGCCTGCTGAAACCTGAGATACGCCAAGATGTATTAATTCATGTCTAAGTTCTGCTGATTCACGAGTTGATAAAATCATACCTGTATATGGTACAGCCAATCTAATTACAGCTACAATTTTTCTAAATAAATCATCGTCGACAAGATAGGGTGGATGTTCACTCATATATGAGCCTAAAGCAGGTTCTAAACGTGGAAAAGAAATTGTATGTGGGCCAACGCCGTACTTAGCTTCAAGTTCTTCACAATGTTTTAACATAGCTAGTGTTTCGTAATAAGGGTCAAAAAGTCCATATAATACACCCATAGCTACATCGTCAATACCTGCATCTTGAGCTCTATGTAAAGCATTTAGTCTATATAAATAATCTTTCTTTTTCCCTGAAATATGTACTTTTTCATAAGTTTTTTTATGGTATGTTTCTTGGAAGCATTGATAGGTTCCTATTTGAGAAGATTTTAATATTTTGAAATCTTCAGTACTCATAGGGGCAGCGTTTACATTAACTCTTCGGATTTCTCCTGAGGGATCAGTTTTAGTTTCATAAATTGCTTCGATACCTTTAACCATCCAATTAACATCATATTTTGGTGATTCACCATAAACGGCTAAAATTCTCTTATGCCCTTGTTTTTCAACAACTGCTACTTCTTGCTTAATTTCTTCAAAGGATAATGTTTTGCGTTTTAATTCTTTATTGTCTGCTCTAAAAGCACAATATTCGCATATATTACCACATTCATTCGAAATGTATAAAGGAACAAATATTACAATTCTATTGCCATAAATTTTCTCTTTAATTCTCTTAGCTAATTTAAAAATTTCTTGAGTTAATTCTTTGTCTTTTACCATCAATAAAGCAGCAGTTTCATATTGAGTTAAACCCTTTGCTTCTTCTGCTTTTTTTAAGATATCGAGGATTTCTTTGTTGTCACAATTTTTTGCTTTTTCAATGTTGCTCCAAATTTCATTATCATCAATGAAATTATTTGTTTCTGATGTAGATTTTATACTCATCATATCTCCTTAAAATTATTTCTTTCCTATAGTATAAACTCATTTAAAAAGAAGATTTGTCAAATTATTTTTTCAAATATTTAGGTTACAAGCGTTTATATTTTATACTTTTTATTTACATTTCATTGAAATTTTAGGGGTTTAAAATTAAAATATTTTTTGATTTTTGATATATTTAGGTAGTTAAAAAGCACTTCATTTTATGTAATTTCTCTAATAATTCAGAAAATTGAGAGAAATTTAACATTTGTTTGCCATCAGAAAGAGCTTTTTTAGGAGATGGATGTATTTCAATCATTAATCCGTTGCAACCACTACCAAAAGCTGCTAATGACATTGGAATAATTAAATTTGAATCACCGGTAGCGTGGGAAGGGTCAATAATGACATTATAATTAGAATTTTGTTGAACCCAAACAGCTGAAGCTAAATCTAAGGTGTTTCTAGTACAGGTTTCAAAGGTTCTAATACCTCTTTCACATAATACAATATTAGTATCAATATTTGAAACGTATTTAGCTGCTAATAACCACTCATCAACGGTTGCCGACATACCTCTTTTTAGTATAATTGGTTTGTTTAATTTTGATAATTCTTTTAATAATGGATAGTTATACATATTTCTAGTTCCGACTAAAATTACATCAATATAATTATTCATAATTTCGATTTCAGTAATACTTGTAATTTCTGAAACTGTAATCAAATTAAAATGATTAGCAACATCGTGTAATAAATGGATTCCAATTTCACCAAGGCCTTGAAATGATTGAGGAGAGGTTCTTAATTTATAAGCACCTCCTCTGATAAATTGTATATTATTATTATGTAAAAATTCAGCAGTTTTGTATAAGTATTTTTCTGTTTCAATAGCACAAGGACCGGCTATAATATTAAATGTATTTTCTTTGAACAAGTTATTAATATTAGTAATTTTATTCATATTTTACTCACTAATTAATTTTTCAAAATATCCAAATTGAGGGCTTCGGTCACTTATAATGAATTGTTCGATTTTGAAAAACAGCATTATAGTTTTTACTAAACTTAAGCCTATTTGCATAATTTGCAGTTGTTTATGATAATTATTAAATTGTTTATAAGAATTAATGTTAAAGTTATTTAATATAGACTCTATTTCATTAAAACGTAAGACTGATTTATGAGCAGAATTAAGGTTTTTAATTTCTATTTGGTTAATAACAGAGTAAATGCTGGTAAAAATTCCCCCGATTCCAATAAATTTGATATTTTGCAGGTCTTTTAGATTAATATCTAAAGATTTTAAGATTTTGATTATATGATTATGAATTTGTATCTCATCATTTTTAAATTGATTGTGAATATTTCTTATTCCAAGATTTGTACTTTTTTGAAAGATTACTTTTCTGTTTTTAATAATAATTATTTCGGTGCTTCCTCCACCAATATCAAAAGCTAAAATGTTATTGTATTCTTTGAATGAGTTTAATAAACTAATCGAGTTGAAAAAGCATTCTTCATCTTTAGATATAATTTTTAATGATGTGTTATAATTTATTTTTAACCATTCCGAAAGAATTGTAATATTTATTGCTTCTCTACATATCCAGGTCCCTATTATGTGCATTTTAATCATTGAAGTATCAAGGATAGAAAAAATATTTGTTAATACTTTTTTTGTTCTTGATATGGCAGTATTAGAAAGATAGTGATTTTTAAAATTTTTACCCATTTCTGTAACAAAAGAAGCTCGATGGATGATTTTGTATTGTTGATTATTTTCTATTTGAGTAATGAGTAATAAAATATTATTAGTACCAATTTCTATGATACAGTTTAATTTTGAAGAATCTTCTATTATTTTAAAATATCCGGTTAATGTATCGAGAGCAACCTGAGTATTAGCATTGTTAAATATCTTTGGTACTTTTTTATTTTGTATTTCAAAAAGTTTATTAAAAGTGATTTCTATTTCATTGTTATCAGAATAAATTGGATATGCGTAGGGATATTGTTGTAATTGTAATGAAAGTAATTGGTCTTCTGCAAATTCATTTCGTTTAAGATAAAAGACAATTTTTTTGTATTGACAAGCTTCAGATAGAGTACTATATCCTGATTTTGTGATGATAGCATCTACAGAGGCAATTAAAAATTGATAATCATAATTCTCATGAACGTGCCTAAAATTCGGATGATTAATAGTATCTTTTGATAGAAGGACAATATTATCATTTTTTAAAATGTTATCAAATTTAAAATTGTGTTTATCAGTAAAAGATAATAAAATTATCTTTTTTT
>JALNXV010000301.1 GCA_023230175.1 Candidatus Cloacimonadota bacterium | reverse complement strand
ACAACTCTATCCCTTACTTTTTCATCTGCTTTATCAGGCTCAAAATTGATACTAAAATAAAGAGCTAACAAGATATCTAAAGATGACATAGATCCCCCGGGATGTCCGGATTTAGATAAAGTAGTCATAGTAAGAATAGCTGATTTTGCTTTATTAGATATAATTTTTAAATCTTCTATTGAAATCTTTGGTTTGATTAAAGCTTCCATTTCAACTCCTAATGTTTTTTTTGCATATTTCGAAACATATCAAAAAAAGTCAAGTATAAAAGATAAAAAGATTGACGATTAAGCCATATAATTTTATTTTTGATTTAAGGAACATATAGATGAATTATAAAAATAAAGAATTAGAAGATAGAATCAATACCTTTTCAAAATATTATAAAAATAAATATGGATTTAAGGTCTTCAAGCTTGGGTTAAGTACTTTAATCCCTTGCCCACTTAGAGCGAAAGGTAATCAATGTAATTTTTGCATAGAAGATACCTTTACGGATACTATGACCAATAACTACAAAGATATAAATTCACAAATTGACTATTTGTCAGAAAAAATTCGTGATAAAGTTTTTAAAAATTATCAAAATGAAGCATATATTGCTTACTTTCAAGAAAATACATCTTCTTATGGAGATATAGATTACCTTCATTCTTTATTTAAACAAGCTGACAATCATCCGAAGATATTAGAAATTATAATTTCAACTCGCCCGGATTATATTAACACTCAATTTTTAGAAGTACTAAATGATATTAAAAAACCATACAAAATTGAAGTTGGAATCCAAACTATACACAATAAAAGCCTTCAATTTTTTAATAGAAATCATTCGCATGAAGATAATATTAGAGCCATCGACTTATTAAAAAAATATTCTATTAATACCGGGGCTCATTTAATTATTGGTTGTCCGTTAGAAAATCATCCAAAACATAAATATGTTTTAGAAACAATAGAATGGATTAATAATCAAGATAATATTTCTGATATAAAATTTCACAATTTAGTTGTATATAAGGAAGCTGAATTAGCTAACATCATAAATAAAAGTGATTTACTAAATTTACCTCATTATCTTGAAATTCTTACAGAAATTATTAAAAATATACGACCCGATATCGTTATATCAAGATTATTTACTTCAAATTTAAATAGACATAATAAAATGCTTAACGACTTCCCCGGCATAAAAAAACATTGGTTAAATCAACTCAAGGGTAAACTTAATCAATCAGATATTTATCAAGGTCAAAACTATAAATCTAAAAGTAGGACATAAATGAATAAAATAATAAAATTTGTTAAAAAGTATAAATACATACAAAACTCTATTGAAGTATTAAGTTTTCTTTTATCTATTACATCAATTTTACTAATTCAAGTACAACTATTCTCACTATTTATTATCTTATTTCCTGAAAATGTTATTCATAACTATTGGATTTCTCAATTTATGAAATTCTTTTGGATAACAATCACAATATGGTTAGCATTAAAATATGAAAAAAGACTAATTTCTCATCTTGAGGCAGCAAAATTGATTGATATAACCACTCATAACAAAAATGATGAAATTACTAATACTTATGAAATGATAATTTATCCTCCTATTGGAAATAAAGAATTAATTAATCTCTATATTAACCAAACCTCAAAAAAGATTTCAAATTTAAAACCAATTTTCAATACTAAATTGTTAAAAAAAAACCTATTTTATTTATGTATTATTTTAGTATCTCTTATTTTATATTCCTTGATAATCGGCAAACAAAATACACAAACCCTAACAAAAATCTTCAATTACAAAAGACCGGCTGAACATTTTGCTCAAAAAATCTTACTAAAACCCGGAAACGTTACAATCTCAAAAGGCTCAAATTTATCAATTGAAATCACAAATCCTCTCGAAAAAGCTAATTATGCAATATCATATATATATGAAGAATTATGGAGAACTGAAGACTTAAATGAATCTTATAAATTATTTTCAAATATTGAAAAAAGCTTTTCTTATTACATAAAAAATCAATGGTCTTATTCTGATACCTTCCAAATCAATGTACTTGAAGATCCAATAATACAAAAAATCTCTGCTAAATTTCAATATCCTGCTTATATTAACAAAAAAACTGATTATATTGATAATAGCAACGGAATCTTAACAATCCCTCAGTTTACAGAAATTGAACTCACTATAACAACACCTAAGACAGTAAAAGATGCAAATATTGTCTTTATTGATAAATCATTTCTTAAAATGAATAGTATTGGAACTAACAACTGGACAATAAAATTTACTCCTGATAAAAATATTGATTATCATTTTTCTTTGACAGATATACTTGATAATCAAAATCAGATAATCAATCGGAGCATTACGGTCATACCGGACCAAAAACCATTAATTAAATTTTCTTACCCCGGTAGAGATACTCTTATGACTCAAAATAATCTATTTGAAGTAAAAATATCTGCTTCGGATGATTATGGATTAAAAAACCTAAAACTATTTTATCAAGTAAATAATAATTCTATTGTTGATACTTTGATTTTAAAACAAAATAACCAAAACTACTTAAACCTTTCTCATATATTTGATTTTAGAGCATACAACCTATTTCCCGGCGATGAAGTAACTTATTGGGCAGAAGTATATGATAACAGCCCTCTCAACCAAAAGGCTGAAACTCAAAAATTTAAATTAATATTCCCATCTATTGAAGATATTTTTAAAGAAATGGAAAAACAAGAAAAAGAGAGAGCTGATCAACTTAATAAAGTATATGAAGATGTTAAAGAACTCAAAGAAGACTTTAATCTTAAAAAACGTGAACTACTTAGAAAAGATGAAATTTCTTGGGATGACAAAAAAGCTATTGAAAAAATGATTCAAGACCAACAAGCACTCAATGATATGATGGAAAATATTACAAGTAATCAAGATAAAATGATTGAACAAATGGAATTAAATCAAGCAGTTTCTGAACAAATAATCGATAAAATGAAAAAAATACAAGAAATAATGGAACAAATTTCCAACGATGACATCAAAGATGCTATGAAAAAAATGCAACAATCTCTCGAACAAATGAATCCTGATGATTTAAAACAAGCTATGCAAAACTTTGAATTTAAACTCGAAGATTTTGCAGAAAAACTTGAACAAACACTAAAATTGCTACAAGACATCAAAAATGAACAAAATATGGAAAAATCTATCGAAATTGCCAAAGAAATGCAAAAAATGCAAGAAGAACTGCTTAATAAAACCGAAAACTCTCAAAACACTGAATCCTTAAGTGAGGAACAACAACAAATCAAGGAAAAATTAGAAGCACTTAAAGAACAAATGCAAAAAACTAAAAAAGAAATGCAACAATCCACAGATAGTAAAACACTACAAGAAATGCAAGAACTTTTAGAGAATTTAGAAAACAGTAACCTCTCTGAAGAAATGCAAGAATCTTCCGAAGCCCTACAACAAAACCAAAAGCAAAAATCAATGGATAAACAAAAACAATCTCTAACTAAAATGTCACAAATGCTCGCTAAAATGGAAAAAATGAAATCTGATATGTCAGGTGCCGGTATAGAACAAATGATGGAAAATATCCAATTATCCATCTATAGATTACTAATTTTATCAAAAGAAAATGAAGATAAAATTAATCAAATTAATAATGACCCGATTCCCTATATGAATCAGTTTATTGCCGATTTTGAAAGCTTACAATTAACAATCCAACAACTTTATACTTCACCGCAGATACTCTTATTTCTCGGTCAAAAGTTTTTTAATGATTTAAACTTTACTGTTAATTCGTATAGAGAATTTTTCAATGATGTCCAAAATTCAAAACTATATACACATAAAAAACTTACTTCTAATATTCAAGCCGGACTTAATCTATTAGTATATGATCTAATGCAAGCTCTAAATAATATGCAACAAGGAGGGCAAGGTAGTAGCAGCGGAATGCAAAGCCTAATGCAGTCACTTGAACAAATGTCTTCACAGCAAATGGCTATGAATGCCCTTACTCAAAGTATTTTTGACCAAATGTCTGCTCAAGGAAATAGACCTTCAAATCAAATGAGACAACAATTACAAGAAATTGCGGGAGAAGAACAACGAATGGCTGATAACCTTAAAAGAATGATGCAAACAAATCCCGAAGCTCAAAAACACTCAAATACCTTAAACCAAATATCTGATGAATTAGAAGACATTGCCAGAAAAATCAAACAAAACAGAATTGATAAATCACTACTTGATCAACAAAATAGAATTATGTCAAGACTCATCGAAGTTCAACGCTCTATCAACAAAAGAGACCGCTCAAATAAAAGAAAAGGTGAAACAGCTAAAGATGAAATTTGGGATATCCCCAACAACCTTAATCTTGATTTTAAAAATGAGGCTGAACGCAAAGCTCTCGAAGAAGAAATACAAAAGCTTCCCTTTGAATATAGACAAATTATACTTGAATATCTTAGAAAATTAAATGAGTAATTTTTTACAATAATATTAGAGACTGTTGACTAATTCCAATTATTGTTCTACAAGCTTCCAGCTTGTAGTTTCATAAAATATTGAATACTAATCACTTAAGGTTTTTTAGTG
>JALNXV010000300.1 GCA_023230175.1 Candidatus Cloacimonadota bacterium | reverse complement strand
TGGCTATATATATGTTTTTTAAAATCTTTAACTCTTTGTGAGGCCCCTCGTAATAATTTTACATTATATTTATCAGATAATTCATCCATTTTTTGTAAAAACAAAAACCTTGCCAAAACTGAAGCTGTAGCAACAGCAATATCAGACTCAGCATAAGGTTTTATATTTAAATCAAATTCACTCTTTTTTCTTATATAATTTGTGATAACTTTTTCATTGGCAAATTTATCAATAACTGCTCCCTCAAAAGGAATTTTTTGATATAAATCAAACAATACTTGTGAATGCATCCAAGCTAACATTTCATTTAATTTTTGACCTGTTTGAGTAAATTTATCGTATAATTCATTATACTGATGAGGCATCAAAACAAAATAATTGTAATTACCCTTAAAATCTACAAAAACTTTTTTAGCAATCTGAATAATATTATCATCTTTAATCAATTTTGAATCCTTAACACCTAAAGCTGTCAAAGGCTTAACATCTTCCAAACGGCAAGCAAAGGCAACAACTACCAAAGGACCAAAATAATCACCCTTACCCGACTCATCACTACCGGCCCAAACAGCCCAATTTTTCTCTTGCTTAACAGGTTCAAACAATTGATTATCTTCTATTATACCAATAATTTCATCCTTTTTTTCATAAGGTTTAATCTTATTTATCACATACTTAAAATTATTTTTAGCATTATAGTAAAGTGTAAGCTTTAATTCTAAATCTTTACCGTTAAAATTAAGCTGAATACCGTAATTGATTTCTTTAGAATCTACTAAAGTAATCTTACTAAGTTCAAGCCTTTTGATAATTTTTGCTTGATATTGTAAAAAAAGGCTATTCATCACTTGGTTTTTCTTTATTACCCTCTTTTACTTTTACAATACTTTCACCAAATACTGTATTTAATTCAAGAGATATTTTTTCTGCAGCTTCAGAACCAAAACTATAATTATTAGAGCCGAAATTTATATCTTTATTATTTGGTAATGAAGTTTCACCAAACACTGTATTTATTTTTATATCATAATTCAAATCTTCAGAAAGATAAATTTCTGACGAGCCAAAGACAGTATTAACCTTATATTCCTCTGAAAAATCTGATATGTCCGATAAATCTATCATCGAACTCCCAAAAACTACATTATATTCCTTACCCTCAGCACTATGATATTGACTCTTATTAAAGACATTAGTCTTTACGTTAACCCGTCTTGTATTTGAATTTTTTGTAATCAAATAAATACCACCATATATTAAAATAAAAGCAAAAACAAAACGCATAAATGGAATATTTATCTGTAATACCTTTTCAACAATTAAAGCTATTCCCCAACAAATTAACAAACCACCCCAAAATAACTTCGTAGCTAAAAAGCCCATAATACCTCCAGTTAACATTTATTTGATAATAGCTTAACTAAATTCATAATTTTGTCAAGAAAAAAACGGGATTAAATCCCGTTTTTTAATAATTCTGTTTTATTATAAAACTTAGACTTAAGCTCTTTCTATGTAAGCCCCTGTACGAGTATCAATTTTAACCTTTTCACCTGCTTCAACAAAAAACGGAACAGTAATAGCAAGACCTGTTTCAGTTATAGCATTTTTACCACTACCCGAAGCTGTATTACCTTTAACATTAGGTTCTGCTTCAGCAATTTCTTGAATGACAGTAGTAGGAAGTTCGATATCAATAATTTCACCTTTTTCACTTATCAACATCTCTACATCCATACCTTCTTTAAGGTATTTAACCACATCTTCAACTACTTCTGCATCTACAGGAGATTGGTCATAAGTTTCATTATCCATAAATACATAATGATCGCCGTCTCTATATAAATATTGTTTCTTTTGTTTTGTAACTCTTATTTCAATTAAATCATCACTGAGTTTAAAAGTATTATCAAGGACTTTTCCTGTTTTCATATTCCTTAATTTCGTTTTAACAAAGGCTTGACCTTTACCCGGTTTTACGTGTAAAAATTCAATAATTTTATATATACCATTTTTAAATTCGATAATCAAACCATTTCTGATATCTGATGTTGAAGCCATATTTACCTCTTTTCTTTTATTTAGTATTCAAAATTATACAAGCCTATTTTTTGGCAAGTTATTTTTATATTTTTTTACCGGAACGATAGTTAGCCTTTATTTATGCATTAAAAAAGAATGAATATAAAACAGTTAAACAAAAAAAATAAGAAAAAATATTGACAAATAAAAATAAAAAAGGTAAAAATGGTATATTAAAGCTTTGGGAGGGTTTAATATGATGTTGAACATACCGGTATTATGGTATATAGTTCCTTTTTCGTCATTAATTTCATTGGTCTTCGCATTTATCTTGTTTCATCAAGTAAAAAAAATGCATCCGGGTAATCCACGTATGCAAAAAATTGCCGGATATGTAAGAGAAGGGGCTTTTGCATATCTAAAACAACAATATAAAGGCGTATTAATATTCTTTATTTTTGCCTTTATATTATTCATTCTAATGTCCTTTTGGCTGAAAGTGTTAGACCCTATAATACCTTTTGCTTTTTTAACAGGAGGTTTTTTCAGTGGTCTTGCCGGTTTCATCGGAATGAACACTGCAACAATGGCATCTTCACGAACTACCCAAGCCTGCACTAAAAGCCTTAACGCAGGATTAACTGTTGCCTTTAGAGCAGGTAGCGTAATGGGCTTAGTGGTTGTCGGCTTAGCTTTACTTGATATTGCAGGTAAATTTTTTATCTTAAATTATTTCAATATCTCAACCGGTCAAATTACGGCAATTATGCTTAGTTCAAGTATGGGTGCTTCAACTCAAGCCTTATTTGCAAGACTTGGTGGAGGCATTTATACAAAAGCTGCAGACGTCGGAGCTGACCTTGTTGGTAAAATTGAAGCTGAAATCCCAGAAGATGACCCTCGAAATCCGGCAACCATAGCAGATAATGTGGGAGACAATGTAGGAGACATCGCCGGTATGGGAGCAGATTTATTTGAATCATATACGGGTTCTATTTTAGCCACTGCATCCTTAGGCCTTGCCGCTTGCTGTCAGTTAGGCTTACAAGACTCACTTGCAATGAATTTTATTTCAGCCCCTATGATCCTGTCAGCTTTCGGAGCTATATTGTCCATACTCGGTATTTATCTTGTAAAATCAAAAGAAGATGCTAATATAAATCAATTACTGTTTTCTTTAAATAAAAGTGTATATAGTTCATCAATACTCATCGCAATAAGTTCATTTTTTATAACTAAATTCTTGTTACCACCCGATATCTATTTCGGAATATTCCTTGCCTCTCTTTTCGGACTAATTGCCGGTATTCTGGTCGGAGGATTTACAGAATTATATACATCATATTCCTATCACCATACCCAAGGTATTGCTAAACAATCTGAATATGGTCCCGCAACAGTAATCTTAGAAGGCATAGCTGTAGGTATGAGATCTACTTTTGCCCCGGTTATAGTCATCTCAATAGCTATTCTCGGTGCTTTTGCAGTAAGTGGAGGCTTTAATAAAACCGAATTGGGCCTTTACGGTATAGGTTTTGGAGCAGTAGGTATGTTAGCAACCTTAGGTGTAACCTTAGCTATGGATTCTTTTGGACCAATCGCAGATAACGCCGGCGGTAACGCTGAAATGAGTAAACTTGATAAAAAAATAAGAATTCGTACCGACGCCCTGGATTCTGTCGGAAACACTACCGCCGCTACAGGAAAAGGCTTTGCTATAGGTTCAGCAGCCCTTACCGCAATGGCCCTACTCGCTGCCTACATCGAAGAAATAAGAAATAGTATGACTCGTGTAGGTTTTGAACTAATAAATATTTATCATAATTATTCTGGTTCAATCCCTGAAACAATTAACGTAAAAGATATCTCAATTAATCATTTAATTAGATATTATAACGTTAATATTATGAATCCGCGTTTTCTAATCGGCATCTTTATTGGAAGTATGATTACTTATTATTTTTCTGCCCTTACAATCAAAGCTGTCAGTACTGCAGCAGGAGCAATGGTTAAAGAAGTACGACGCCAATTTAAAGAAATCCCGGGAATTATCGAAGGTACCGGTAAACCCGACTATGCAAAATGTGTTACCATCTCAACCATCGGAGCTCAAAAAGAAATGCTAAAACCTGCCTTACTTGGAATTTTCACCCCCATAATAGGAGGACTAATCTTAGGCGTAGCAGGCGTTCTCGGAATACTAACAGGTGCTCTATGTTGCGGCTTTGTTTTAGCAATAATGATGAATAATTCCGGTGGTGCATGGGATAATGCTAAAAAATTCATCGAAACAGGAAATATTGGAGGGAAAAACTCTAATATGCATAAAGCATCCATAGTTGGCGACACAGTGGGAGATCCCTTCAAAGACACTGCAGGACCTTGCATAAATATCCTTATTAAATTAATGAGTATGATAAGCATTATTTTTGCCGGATTAATTATTTCTTACTCTCCTTATATACAAAAACTCTACACTCAAGATAATGACCCTGTCGTAAATGAGTTAACTCAAAAACATTATCAACAATATACTACACAGCCTGATACACTAATTAAACAAAATACTGTCAATACAAGATAAAAAATTCAAATCTTTAAGACAAAACGCTATCAA
>JALNXV010000299.1 GCA_023230175.1 Candidatus Cloacimonadota bacterium | reverse complement strand
ATTGATGGTTCTTTGATATCTTGCCGATTAGTTTTTATTTTAGAATCAATTATTTGTATTTCACTTTCAAGGGTTCTAAGATTTTTAGTGATTTCATCTTTGTATTGAGGATTAAGAGAAATTATACTTTTCGCCATTTTGCGAGCGATATCAACTATAAACTGAGGGTCTGTCCAAATATGTGGATTATAATCTTTATGTTTATGGTTTGAATGATTATCATTATGCTCGTGATTATCACTGATTAATACTGATTGTGGGAAAATTTCAGATAGATTGGTTGTTTTTTCTGATGTTTCGTGAAGAATTTTTTCAAATATCTTTTCTAATTCTAATCCATTGATAAAGATTATCTTTGCTTTGTTGATTGCCATTATGTCTTCAGGAACCGGAGAATATGAGTGAGGAGAAGAATTTCCGGGGAAAAGAGTTTTTATCTCATAGAAATCACTTGCTAATTGATTGGCTATTAAAGCATAAGGGTGAATAGATACCAAAATAAGATCTTTATTGTTTGTTTCTTTTTTCTTTACACATGAAACTAATAATAAACTGATTATTAGTAGATTAATCAATATTTTTACATTTTTCACAAATACCTGCCATTATTATTTTTACTTCATTTATTGTATTATTATTTACATATCCGGAAAGCCTTATAAAATCATCTGTACTTAATTGCTTTAAACATTGAATCTTGTGACAAACATTACAAAAAAAGTGAGGATGTAAAGGATTGTGTACACAAGCTAATTCGTAATATTGAGTATTGTTGAAATTTCCAATGTCTCTGATAATCTTTTTTTCTGCCAAAACTACAATAAAACGATAGATTGTTGTAATCTCTGTTTTATTCTTTTGCAAATAAATTGCATAAAGCTCATTTACTGAAAAAGGTTTATTAAGGGCTATAATTATATCAATTATTGCTTCTCTTGCCCTTGTAACCCTAATCTTATTAGATTTTAAAATCTCCATACTTTTACATTTATCCATATATTACAATATAATCTAATTGCAAATAATTGTCAAGTATTTTATTATTTATTGTATTGCTGTACGAGCATTTCTTCTTGCAATTAATCCGGACTTGACTTGCAACGAGCAAAGCGAGTGTGAGTCGAGAACGGCGTTGCTTTGTTGTGCGAGCATCTTTGCTTGCACGTTTTTATTGCTGCACGAGCATTTTTGCTTGACTACAATATTTTTCAACAGCTTCTTTATTTTAAAATTACTAATTAACAATAAATCTACTACCGACCTCCAAGATGCTTTAAAGCATCTTGGAGGTCGGTAGTAGCTCATTTGTATGTAATTTATAATATTATGGAAAATTTAAAAATAAATATATGTATTTATAACCTTCTAATTTATTTAATAATAGATAGTTAAACGTTTGCATAGAGTTGCCTCAAAAAAATTTTTGAAATAAAATATTTTTTTTCTTGACAATTAAAAATAAAAAGTCAATATTTGGTTAATTAGCAGAAATTGCATTTATCGCAAGGAGAATTGTATGCTTAAAGTAAAATTGATGCGTATAAGTTTTTTAGATGTTGAAATATATCCACGTGATATACCTAAGATTAGAGGGTATTTTGCGACAAGATATCCTGAGATTGTTGATTTTCATAATCATCTTGAAAAGGGTTTTAAATACTCATTTCCGGTAGTTCAGTACAGAGTTATAGATAATCATCCAACATTGATAGCTATTAATACCGGTATTGAGACTCTTAGCAAGATTGTCTTTAATGAAACTGAACTCCATATAGGAGATAATAATTTTATTATAAATGACAAGTCGATAACCGTTAAAAATTATGACTTTGGAGCTTGTCCTGAGCTTGTATCATATAGCTTTAGTTCTCCGTGGATGGCTCTTAAGGAAGATAATTATAAGATTTACACTTTATTAGACAACTACGAGAAAAGAGAATTTTTAAATCATTTATTACGAGAAAATTTAAAAACTCTATCAAAAGGTTTTAACTACTTTATCCCTGATATTGAAAGTATTAAAGTCGAAAGTAACCTAAAACCTATTTATGTTAACTTCAAAAATCAAAAAATGCTTTGTTTCAAAGGAAATTTTAAAGTTAATTTTCAAATCCCTGACCTTCTAGGAATTGGTAAACAATCAGCGAGAGGTTTCGGGGTGCTTAGAAAGGAGATAATGTGATTCATAAATTAGCTGCTTTAAGGAAATATATTCCGGATGACAGTATTGAAGAAAATGATTATGGTCTTTATATGGATGAAAGAAAGGAAAAAGTTTTAGTATTAAACTTTGATTACGCAGAGAATAACTTTACATTTCAAGATATTAGCTTAGAAGACTATTCTAAATCTAAAAACTTAAGTTGTTTTTACTATAAGCAATCAAGTGCAAATACTGTTTCAGATTTTCCAACCTTGATGCTCAACTCTAAAGATATTGATTCAGCTTTTAAAAAAGTATTTAGGATTTTAAAAAATTGTCTAAAACATAATAATCAAATACAAAATCTTATTGATTGTATCAATGACACTTATAATGATTTAATTGTAAAAATACAAGAGATAATAACAAATAATACCCTGTATATAATGACCTTTAAGATTAATAATCAATATGTAGGTCAATCTCAATTGTTTGAAAAAACAAGACAAATTGCATCTGATGAAGTTTACAGTTCATACTATACTAATAAAAAACCAATCATTGCAAAAGATAAGTTTTGCTCTGTATGTATGCAAAAAAATAAAGAAGTTTGGGGCTATGTGAGTACTTTTAATTTTTATGCAGTAAAAACAGAATATCCTCCTATAGCCGGAGGTATGGATAAAGATAAAACATGGAAAAACTATCCGGTTTGTGAAGAATGTGCAAAGGATTTAAAAAGTGCAAAAGATATTTTAGTCAAGAAGATGAGATTTTCTTTATGTGGCTTAAGCTACTACATTATCCCTTCATTTATATCTGATTCAATAGATAATGAGATTAATAAAGAAATAATGGATATCTTTCTTATTGATAATTATGATGGTCGTTTCAGGCTCGATAAAAAAAGTGTTAATAAGATAACCTCTTCAGAGAGAGAAATCTTTGATGCTCTTGCTGAAGCTCCAAATCAATTAACATATACTCTTTTTTTCTTTGAGGAAAATAATAGTGAGTTTAAGATTTTATTAAGCATTGATGACATATTCCCCTCACATCTAAAAAAGATATTTGCCTGCAAAAAGGAAGTGGAGAGATTTAGGTGTTTTAAAGACCTTAAGAGCATTTATAAAAAAGATGAAATAGCTGATTTAGAGTTTAACTTCGATATACTAAAGGCTTTTTTCCCGATCAAAAGTAAAATCTTAGGTGATTATACAAAATCATTTTTAGAAATTACCAGAGCGATTTTTATGCAGAAACAATTAAGTAAGGATTTTATACTTAAACAAATAATGTATATTTTATCAAGCAAGTTTGCTCGCGAAGAACTATATCCGTATGATTGTTTAAAATCTTTTATGTTATTATTGTTTTTGTCAAGATTAGGCTTGTTACAAAATAAACCAAATAAAGATAAGGAGATACAAGTGGATAAGATGTATGAAGATTTTTTCTCAGAACACGAAGATTTTTTTAATAGTAACATTAAAAAAGCAATCTTTTTAGAAGGTGCTTTATGCCAGAAATTACTGTACATACAATGGCATGAAAGAGGAGCTACTCCGTTTAGAAGTCATCTAAACAGTATGAAACTTAACCCAAAACTTATTAAAAAACTTCTTCCGGAGATTATTGAAAAACTTAATCAGTATGACAAAAATTACTATCGAAAACTTGAGGAAGCAATCTCAGAACTATTTATCAATTCTACATTTGACATATCAAATGATGAGATTAGCTATTATTTTATGTTAGGAATGAATTTAAGTGATAAATTTAAAACAGAAGAGGAGAAAAAAAATGAAAATCAGTAAAAGAACAGAAATATTATTTATCTATGATGTTAAAGATGCCAATCCAAACGGTGACCCATCTGATGAAAATAAACCACGTATCGACGAAGAAACCGGACTTAATATTGTAACCGATGTAAGGCTAAAAAGAACAATTAGAGATTATTTGTATGAATTTAAAGGCTATAATGGTGAGAATGATAACGATATATTTGTTAGACAGACACCTGCTAAGGCCGGCGGAATAAATGATGGTAAAGGAAGAGCAAAAATGTTTTCCGGTAAAGATAAAGATGAAATGCTTAACAATATATTAGATAAATGTATTGATATTAGATTTTTTGGCGGTGTCTTACCTTTGGATAAAGATTCAATTACCTTTACAGGACCTGTTCAGTTTAAAATGGGCAGGTCATTACACAAAGTTGAGTTAAAGCATATCAAAGGAACAGGTGCTTTTGCTTCACAAGAAGGTTTAAAGCAACAAGCTTTCAGAGAAGAATATATCTTACCCTATTCTTTAATAGCATTTTATGGTATTGTCAATGAAAACGCTGCCCAAAAAACTAATATGACTGAAGATGATTTAGAACTTCTAAAAGAAGCTATATGGGAAGGAACAAGAAACCTGATAACCCGTTCAAAGTTTGAACATACACCAAGACTTCTTTTAACCTTCACACATAATGAACCAAATAAATTT
>JALNXV010000298.1 GCA_023230175.1 Candidatus Cloacimonadota bacterium | reverse complement strand
TCTACCGGAAAGATTGTTAGAAAAATTCAAGCAAATGAAGCAATTTGGGATGGTTCTCAATGGTCTTTTATTAACTGCTATGAAAGGCATTTTGATAATAATCAAGTAACTTATTACAATTTTCAATCTAAAACCAACATACCAGAAATCACAACTACTCCGGACGATTTTATTAAAAGTTCTAAATCCACAATGTCAATGAATTACTTTGAGTTATTGGATTACATTAACCGTCTGAAGAAAATTGGTGAAAAGCATCATATTGAACAAACTGATTTATATATGAAGGTAACTTTCCCTTTTGCAAATTTTATTATTTTATTATTTTGCATACCTTTAGCTACTGCTTCTGTTAGATCTAAGGGTAGAGGCGTTATCTTTTTGATGGGAATTATGATTTGTTTTTTATATTTAGTTACTTTAAGAATATGTCAAAGTTTAGGATATAATGAGATTATTAGTCCATTAACGGCAACAATATTCCCTCATATATTATTTTTTATTATTGGCATTTACTATCTAGTAAAATCAGAAATTTAGTATAATAATTATGGTTAATTTAAGTCTAATATATGATAAATTCGCAAAGAAATATGAAGATAATCGTAATATTTTTAATATGGACAATATAATAAATGATTTAAACAATTATATAAATATTTCTCAAGGAAAACTACTTGATTTAGGATGTGGAGCAGGAGAACCATTTTCATCTTATTTTATAAAGAAAAAATGGGATGTAATTGGTGTTGATTATTCTTCTGAAATGTTAAAGATTGCAAATAAATATTTACCTCAACTGAAAACAATTTATTCAGATATGACATTAGTCAAGTTTAATATAAATCAATTTGACTTAGTAATTGCAATTTATTCAATCTTTCATATAGAAAAGGAAAAGCATACTCAATTATTAAAAAATATTTATTTTTGGTTAAAAAAGGGTGGGATTGCTTTATTCACTTATGCTTGTAAAGAATATACTCAACATTCAGAATTTAGTGGATATAAGGAATTTATGGGAGAACAGCTTTTTTATAGTCATTATGATGAAACAACAATTAAAAATATATTAGATAATATCGGTTTCAAGGTTTTATCTTTTAAATATTACACTATTGCAGATGAAACATTTCTCTGGATTATAATTCAAAAATAATATCTTGACAATTCTGAATCTATGAAAATTATTATGATATGAAAAAAAAAATAATTAAATTCTTATTGTTGATACTAATTTTTGATATTCTTTCCTGTAATTTGGTAAGAAGATATGATAATAAAGTTATAGAATCATACGGTGATAAGTCATTAAAATATTTAAATTTAACTCAAGATAATCACTATATAGGGATATCTAATAGAAGTGATAATCTTCAAGAAGCAGTTAATGATGCTATTGATAATGCACATAAATTAATTAATCAAAATCTTGGAATAGCAATTGATTATATTTACACTGACTATAATCTTACGATAGAATCTAATCAGCAAATAGAACTTTCTCATAAAACGGAACAAAAAATATCTATTTCAAGTTCTCACAAAATTTCTTCAGAAATTCAAAGTTATTATATTGAAAAATACATTTCAAATACAGAAGTATTTTATATGGCGTGGGTTCAGCTTTATTTTTCAAAAGATAATTTTTTAAACTATTATTATGTTAAATGGAATAATTTTATTGAGAATTATTCATTTAAGAACCTGTTATTATTTGATAATAAATTTATCCAAAATATAACAATCATCAATAAGCTATACCCGGAATATTTACAAGAAAAAGAGTATCTTAGTTTGACATTAAGATTATCTGTTGAAGATATTTATGCTAATTATAATAATTTTTATAAAAAATCAATTGAAAACATAACTATTGAAAGTGTGTTTAAAAAAGATAAATTTTCTAATGATTTCAAATTACAAGTAAAACTTAATGACCAAAAATTATCTAATTTCCCCTTTGTATATGATAATGAAATTATATTTTCAGATAATAATGGAATTATAAAAATTTCTCCTGATTATCAGAAAGAATTCATTATTTATACATCTGATATTAATAATGATGACATACCCAAAAAAATCTTGTATGTTAATAATAGTTTTAGTCCTTATATCAAAACAAACTATACAATTTGTTTTGAATCCAACGATGAAATTATAAAAAATGAATTTTCTAATTTATTTAGGGAAAACGGGTTTTTAGAAAAAACAAACGCAGATATTAAATTAATTATAAGTGCTAAAACGGGAGTGAATAAAATCAATATTAATACATATTATGCTTTAACAGATTTATCAATAGAAATAATTAAATCTAAAGCTAAATCTGCAGTTTTATTGTTTAAGGGGATTGAAGGGTATGGTAAAACCGCATCAGAAGCTACAAGTAATAGCTACACACTTGAGTGGTATAAGGAAAAATATTCACTTATATACCAAGTAGAAAATGCTATAATATCATTATTACTAAAGTAAAGGATATTTAAGAATATCCTTTACTTTATAATATTCAGCATTTTCCCTGCTTTTTGGAATTTATCTAAAGCGAAATCTAATTGATCTTTACTGTGTGTTGCCATAAAGCTACATCTTATCATTGATGCTGAGGGTGGTACAGCAGGAGGAATCACAGGATTAATAAATACACCTTCTTCAGCTAAAAATTTCCACATTTTGAATGTATCCATCATATCTCCTATGTGTAATGGGATAACAGGTGTATTAGAAGTTCCGGTATTGAATCCCATATTTTTAAAAGCATCTGCCATATAATGAGTATTTTCCCATAATTTCTCAATTCTTTCCGGTTCGTTTTGCATAATTTTTAAAGCTTCCAAGACTGATGCAGCAGATGCCGGCGGTAATGAAGCACTAAAAATTAGTGCTCTAGAAAAATGTTTAAGATAATGTATGATATCTTTATCAGCAGCTATGAAACCACCAACAGAAGCTAATGATTTACTAAAAGTACCCATAATTAAATCTGTCTTATCGCTTAATCCAAAATGCATTGCTGCTCCGGCACCAGTCTTGTGTAATACGCCAAGAGAGTGTGCTTCATCAACCATAAGTGAGGCATTATATTTTTCACAAAGTTTTACAATATTTGGTATATCAGCTATATCACCTTCCATACTAAAAATACCATCAACAACAATTAAAGCATTTTTGGAACTTGAGGATGATGAATTATTAATCTTTTGCAATACTTTTTCTAGACTATTCATATCGTTATGATTAAATCTTAACATTTCACCATAAGATAGACGGCAACCATCTATGATTGAAGCATGGTCTAACTTATCTGTAATAACATAATCTCCTTTTAATACAATTGTAGCAATAGAACCAACATTTGCTTGATAACCTGTTGCAAAAACTAAAGAAGCATCTTTACCTGTTAATTCAGCTAATTTCTCTTCTAATTCAATGTGAATATCAAGTGTACCATTTAAAAATCTTGATCCTGCACATCCGGAGCCATATTTTTTAATTGCATTAATACTTGCTTCTTTAACCTTTGGATGATTAGTTAAACCCAAATAACTGTTTGAACCCATCATTAACATCTTTTGACCGTTAACAAGCACTTCAGTATCTTGTTCGGTAGAAATAACACGAAAATAAGGGTAGTACCCTGCTTGTTCGAGCTTTTTTGCTTCTTCAAACGAATAACATTTGTCAAAAATTCCCATTTTTATACCTCTTAAATTATTTCAAATTGTTTTAAATTTTTATAAATTACTGAAAGTAACCCGGTAGTTAGATAAACAACCGGAACACCAAATAACATTCCTAAAACTCCAAATGTAAGTCCGCCTGCTAAGACTGTAAGAATTATCACAATAGGATGCAGATCTGTATTTTTCCCCATTATTAAAGGGTAAACAATAGCATTATCAATTAATTGCACTCCCCACATACCAAGTACAGTCCACATAAATAATGATATAGGTTCACCTGTTAATATAACTGTAGATCCCGCTAAAATTATACCTGCTAATGGTCCTAAATATGGTATAATATTTAATATTCCGGCTAACACTCCTATTAATACACCAAATTTAATGCCTAAAATGGTTAATACAGAAGTACTTAAAACTGCAATTATAAAAGATTGCATAAAAAGTGCTCTCAAATAAATACCAATAGTATTATCTATCTTTTCTATAATCAATATGACTAATTCAAAATATCTATTTGGAATTAACAAATAAAAACTCTTTTTTAACTTATTTTGATCTTTAAGTAAGAAAAAACTAATTATTGGTAATGACAGTAAGTAAGAAAATATTTTAATTAAGTTTGATGAATAGCTTAAGATTATATTCGGAAGTTTATCAAAAAAATCTTTTAATCTGACTATAAGTAAATCTTTTAAAGCTACTAAATCAATAAATGGTAGTAAATCTTTAAGTTTATCAAACCATAATTGAAGGTTTGCTATATACGGCAATTGCTCTAAATCTAAATTTTGTTGAGATATGAAATTGCTGTAAGTTATAGCAAAACTACTAATTTGTTTGATTAAAAGAGGGAAAAGTATAGTACCGACAAAAATAAGAGTTAAAAAGAAGATTCCATAAAATATGAATATCGAAAGAGTTTTATTGATTCCGATATTTTCTATTTGAATTATT
>JALNXV010000019.1 GCA_023230175.1 Candidatus Cloacimonadota bacterium | reverse complement strand
TACAGAGATATTTTTTTAAACTCACTAGAATTAAATATGGTAAAGGTAAAAGGCTTTTTAAACGGGCTCCTCTTCATCATCATTTTGAGATGAAAGGTATGTCAGAAGAGAAAATAGTTGTTAGATTTTGGATTATTGGAATATTGTTAGTTGCTGTAGGTTTAGCAACCTTGAAATTGAGATAATTATGGATAAATTTGATTTTTGTAATTTAAATGTAGGGATTATTGGTATAGCTCGTAGTGGGATAGCTGTAGCTAAAAAGTTGAAAAATTTAAAAGCAAATGTTTTTTTAAGTGATTCTAATGTTGCAGAGAAGATAAAGAATAACTATATATGTTTTAATGAGAAATATTCTTTTAATAAGTTTAATGAAGAGTTTGAAGTTGAGTATGGTCAAAATTCAGATAAGTTATTAGCAATGGATTTACTTATTGTAAGTCCCGGAGTACCTTTGACAGCACCTGTAATTGTAAAAGCTAAAGAAAAAGGCTTAGCTATATGGAGCGAGATTGAATTTGCATATCGATTAACAAATAAAAAAACAAAAATTATTGCAGTCACAGGTTCTAATGGAAAAAGTACAACTGTAAGTTTGATAAATCATATTTTACTTGATAATGGATATGATTCAGTATTGGCCGGTAATATTGGATATGCTTATTCAGGTTTTGATATTGAAAATCGCCACGATTTTATTGTTTTAGAATTAAGTAGCTTTCAACTTGATTTAATTGATAGTTTTAAACCTGATGTAGCAGTTTTATTGAATATTACTCCTGATCATTTAAATAGATATAATACATTTGAGGATTATGCTTTGTCAAAATTTAATATAATGAAAAACATTTCAGATATTGATAATGAATCTTTTGTTGTGCTAAATGCTGAAGATAGAATGGTGCTTAAAATGCTAAAAACTGTTAAAGAAAACCTATATATAAGTGATCAAAAAATTAAATATTTCTCTACTAAGTCTTCAGATAGTTTTATAGAAGGAGATTATCTTGTATTAAGTAATTATAATAGTAATAAGTTAAAGATTAATACTAAGAGTTTTCCGTTATTAGGTGAACATAATAAGTTAAATATGCTTGCAGCTATTTTAGCAGTTGAACCATTTATAAAAAACGAAAAAGAATTAATAGATAGCTTAAAAACATTTAAACCCTTAGAACATAGACTTGAAATTGTTGATGTATTAAATAAACGAGAAGATAATAATATTAGATTTATCAATGATTCAAAGGCAACAAATACTGATTCAGTCAGATATGCTTTAAATAGTTTTAATCCGGATAAAAAACAAGTGCATTTATTGATTGGAGGTTCAGACAAAGGTGAGGATTATTCTACTTTATTGCCGTATATAGAAAAATATGTAAAAAAAATATATTTAATTGGTGAAACTATACCTAAAATGAATCAAACCTTTATAAGATTTAATGATATTGAGATCTTTTCAGCTAATAACAAAGATGCCGGGAAACTTAAATTTGAGGAGGCAATTAGAACTGCTTTTAATAATGCTGTTTCTGATGATGTAATTCTTTTATCTCCGGCTTGTGCAAGCTTTGATTGGTTTGATAATTTTGAAGATAGAGGCAATCAATTTAAAAATATTGTAATTAAGATTAAGAATGAGCAATTGATAAAATGAGAAAGATGAAGACTTTTCTTGTTGAATATGATCAAGTAATTTTGTTTATAGTAGCTATATTAACATTGTTTGGATTGTTTTTGCAATTAAACATTGGTTCATCATTAGGCGACAATAGGCAAATGAATTTTTTTATTAATCAATTAAAATGGGTATTTATTTCATTGCCGTTTTTTATATTTTTTTTTAGATATAGTAAAGTGATTGATTTATTGTATAAGTTTTCATTTGTGTTTATTATTATATTAATAGCTTTATTGGTTATGGTATTAGTAAAGGGTATATCAATCCAGGGCGGAACGAGATGGATAAGGATATTTGGTTTTACTATACAGCCAAGTACTTTAGCACATCCTGCATTGATTATTTTCTTTGCAAAGTTTTTAGAAAAGAAAAGAGATGTGATAAAGGACACCGGAATAGCCGGATTTATTAAAAATTTTTGGTTCTTGATTTTAGTGTCAGCAATAGTATTTCTGTTGATAGCTTTAGGTAGGCATTTAAGTACTTTAATAGTATTAGGATTAACCTTATTTACTATGTTATTTGTAGCAGAATTTAAGTTTTCATTGTTTATCATATTAATACTGCTTCTAGGTGGTTTTTTATATTTTTATATTTCAGATGGTGCGGCTTATAGGTTAAAGAGGATTGAGATATATTCAAAATATTCTTTATTTTTAAAAGCATTAGGTTATCAGAGGACAGAGATTGAAGCCGATGATTATCAAGTTCGGGAAAGTTTGACAGCAATTTCGAGAGGTGGGTTGACAGGTACAGGTATAACGAGAGGAAGAGCTAAACATAAATATTTGCCTGATATTAACTCAGATTATGTGTTTGCTTTGATTGCAGAACAATTTGGTTTTATTGGAAGCTTGATTACAGTATTTTTGTATTGTATTTTTATATTTAGAGTATTTTTAATTTCAAGTTATGCAGACTCTTTTTTTAAGAAATTACTTATTTTTGGATTTGGTGCAAATCTTTTTATTACTGTTTTAGTAAATGTTGGCGTTTCAATATCTGCATTACCTTCAACAGGATTACCTTTACCTTTTATAAGTTATGGGGGTTCATATCTTTTGACAAGTTTAGTTATGGTTGGAATAATATTAAATGTTAGTTCTAAACGGAAGAGTGTATAATGAGAGTTAAAAAGATAAAGGTTCTTGTTTCAGCAGGAGGAACAGGCGGACATATTATACCGGCTGTGTCGGTATGTAACGAGTTGATTAAAAGAGATATTGATGTATATTATATTGGTAATAAAAATAGTATGGAGGCCGATTTAATTTGTAAGGTTAAGGGAATAAAAGAGTTTTACGGAATAAATGTACAGAAGTTATATAGAAGTTATACAATTAAGCATTTTCTTTTTCCTTTCAAATTACTAAGTTCGATATTAAGCTGTATTAATTATATAAAAATTATAAAACCTGATGCTTTTATCGGTTTTGGTGGTTTTGTTAGTGGAGCACCTGCAATAGCTTCATATTTATCGAATGTTTCGGTTTATTTACAAGAACAAAATTGTAATCCGGGTATAACAAATAAAATAACAGGATTTTTTGCAAAGAAGGTTTTTTTAGCCTATAAGGAGAGTTTTAAATTTTTTAAAAAAACAAAATGTATTTATTCGGGAAATCCTGTGAATATAAGCCATTCTTTAGAAGAATCATTTGATTATGAAAAATATAATTTGAGTTATCAAAATAAGAAATTATTGGTATTGGGTGGTTCTCAGGGTTCGTTATTTATTAATAACTTAATTTTGGAAAATATGGATTATTTTATAAATAAAAATATAGATATTATTTGGCAAACCGGTAAAAATCATTTGTCAATGGTTAAACAAGAATTGATTAAGTTAGGTGTTAATAGGGGAGTTTTTGCATTTGATTTTAGTTCTGAGCTGAATAAATTTTATCATAATAGTGACTTTGTTATAAGTCGAGGAGGAGCATTAAGTTTAGCTGAGGTTGAAATTTATAGATTACCTGCTTTTGTTATTCCTTTGCCTTCAGCTGCAGTTAATGAACAATATTATAATGCACTTTCGATGGAAAAAAGAAATTTAGGTGTTCTTTTTGAACAAAAAGATAAGCAAAGTTTTCAGGATAGATTTGATCAATTTTTAGGTAAGTGTAAGGGTATGTATCCAAATAAGAAGGTTGAAGATGTAATACATTTAAAAGCTGCAAAGATTATTGCTGATGAATTGATTTCAGATATGAGTGGGAGGATTTAATGAAAAATATAATGTTGGGTAGAACAAAAAAGATACATTTTGTAGGGATTGGTGGAATTGGTATGAGTGGGATAGCTGAATTTTTACATAATCAAGGTTTTGAGATAACAGGTTCAGATATGCAGAAATCAGAGGTTACTAATCATTTAGAGTCTAGAGGAATTAAGATATTTGAAGGTCATAATAATTTCTTGTTTGATAATGTTGATGTAGTTGTCAGATCATCAGCCATCAGGGATGATAATCCGGAAATCATAAAAGCACTATCTTTAAAAATTCCGGTTATTAGAAGGGCAGAAATGCTTGCAGAACTAATGAGAATGTCTTATGGAATTGGAATTGCAGGTACACATGGAAAGACAACAAGTACTTCAATGGTTGGTATGGTGTTGAGTATGGCAAGTCTTGACCCTACAGTAATAGTAGGTGGCAAGGTTATGAATTTTGGCACAAATAATAGGCTTGGTTCCGGAGAATATATTGTAGTTGAAGCTGATGAATATGATAGATCTTTTTTAACTTTATCACCTATTATTTCAGCAATTACAAATATCGAAGCAGATCATCTGGATTGTTATTTAAATTTATCAGATATTAAAGAAGCATTTGTTACTTTTGCAAACAAGGTACCTTTTTTTGGTACTGTAATATGCTGTCTTGATGATGAGGGAGTGCAGTCAATTATACCTGAAATAAAAAAACATATTTTAACGTATGGCTTTTCACGTCAAGCAAATGTAAGAGCAATTAATGTAAAATCTTTAGATTTCAAAACTACTTTTAATGTTTTATTTAATGAATATAATTTAGGTCAGGTTACGCTTAATACAATTGGTAAGCATAATGTACAGAATGCATTATTAGCAATATCTGTAGGTATAGAAATGGATTTACCTTTTGATGATATAAAAAAAGGCTTAGAAGAATTCAAAGGGGTATATAGAAGATTCGAATTTATTGGTGAAACAAAAGACATAAAAATTTATGATGATTATGCTCATCATCCTACTGAAATAAAGGTAACTTTGCAAGGTGTTAGAGAAAATACTGAAAATCGTATTGTAGCTTTGTTTCAGCCTCATTTATATTCAAGAACTAAAGATTTTGCTCAAGAATTTGGAAGAGCTTTTTATCATGCGGATTTACTTGTTGTTGCCCCAATATATCCTGCAAGAGAAAAACCGATTGAAGGAATAACCGGTAAGTTAATTGCTGATGCAGCAATACAATATGGTCATCATTATGTAGAATATATTTCTGAAAATGAAGATATTTTAACAAAACTTGATGATTTATTAAAACCCGGAGATATATTAATTACCATTGGTGCCGGTGATATTCATAAATATGGCAAAGAATATTTACAGATAAAGCAACATAAGTAGGATAATATTTTGGATTTTATTTATAGCGGCAAAACTGATAAGTTAAAGAAGATGTCTCATCTCAATGTTGTAGGAGAGGTGAAATATCTTTGTTTCCCAAGAGATAAAAGCGAAATATCTGAGGCTTATAATTATGCTATTCAAAAAGGATTAAAGCCTTTTCCTTTGGGTGGAGGTTCTAATACTTTAATTGGGGATGTAGAAACATATCTAATAATAAGTGATCTATTTTTAAATAAAAAATGGGATGAAAAGAACAATTATGTTACTGTAACACCTAATTGGAATATTAATTCTTTATTAATAACTGCAGCTAAAAAGGGTTTATATGGGCTAGAATTTTTAGCAGGAATACCTGCTCATCTTGGAGGGCTTGCTTTTATGAATGCAGGAGCTTATGGTCAAGAAATTAGTGATTATTTTGAATATATAGAGTTTTTCAATGGTAAAGATTTTCTAATTATGAAAGATTTTAATGAGCTTGAGTATCGGAAAAGTAATATAATAGGTTTTATTACAGAATTATGCTTGAGATTTAATCAAATTAATAAAGATCAGATTAAGAATCAAATCTTAAATAATATTCAAAATTTTATTGTTAAAAGAAAACAAACTCAGCCATTAGAATATCCAAATTTAGGTTGTTTTTTTAAAAATCCTCAAGTAATACAACCTAATGGTGAGATTAAAACTATTTCTACAGGAATGTTAATTGAACAAGCTAATTTAAAAGGATATACTATTGGTGGTGCTATGGTTAGTCATAAGCATGGGAATTTTTTAATTAATAGAGGTGATGCTAAGTTTGGTGATTTTGTTGAATTGATTAAAATTGTTCAAGATACAATACAAGAAAAATTTAATATTGATTTGGAGCTAGAGGTTAAAATATTAAATGGGTAGAAAACGAAAAAAAGTACGTGGTCATAGTAGATATTTTTTTTACTGGTTAATAGCTGCAATTGTACTATATTTTGCTGTTAGTAAGGTAATAATAATATCAAGAAATATTGATTTTTTTAATGTCAAACGAATTGAGATAACAGGTAATAAATATCTAAGTCAAGATTTTTTACTATCAGTATCTCAATCATATATAAATCAGAATATCTTTGATGTTAATTCCAAAGAAATTGAAACATTATATGATAACATTATTAGAGTTAAGAATGTTAATTGTCGTAAAGTTTTTCCTTCAAGTTTGAAGATTTCAATAACTGAAAGGGTTGGAGTATTTTTTATTCGAAATGTAAAAGGGGAGTTTTTCCCTATTGATAAGGATAGGACAGTTCTTGATAAAGCAGATTCATATTTAAAAGAAGATTTGCCTTTTTTAAATTTAAGTTTTAGTGTTGAAAAGCTTTTACCAGGTCAAATAGTTGAAGATAAAAAATTAGATTATGTATTTATGGTTTATGATGAGTTGTTAAATTCGCAACCAAATATAATTTCAGATATTTCAGAGTTTTATTTTAGGGATAATGTGTTACATTTTGTTGATATTGAAAGTGGCAGTAGAGTAATTATTGGAATGGATGAAATTGCAAGTCAAATTAAAAGATTCTTATTTTTACGTCAAAATCATGGCTTTGAAAAACAATCTTTAGTAGATTTAAGGTTCCCAAATCAAATAATTGTAAGATAATTTCTTGACGAAATATCAACATTTTGATAAAAGGTTCATAGGTTTAGAAAAATTAAAATGAGAGTAAAGTGAATATGAAAATTCGGAGGTAGAATGAAAGAAAAAATTATTACAGCCATAGACCTTGGTTCTTTTAAAACCTGTGCGATAATTGCTTCTTTACAAGAGCATAATAAGATTGAAATAAAAGGTATTGGTGTTGCTGAATCAATGGGTATTGATAATGGGTTAGTAAGAGATTTACAAGCAACCTCCGAATCCATACAAAGAGCAATTGAAATAGCTGAAGAACAAGCTAAAATTCCTGCTGAAAATATTTTTACTGCTATTTCCGGTCAACATATATTTGGGAAAAATGCTGCAGGAAGAGTTTCTATTGCAAATGGAAATCAAGCTTCAGAAATTGACCAAATGCATATAGAATCTGTTATTAATGATGCAAAAAATTCTATAAAAATGCAAGCTGGTACTGAACACTTAGAAATATTACATTGTATTCCTCAAGTTTATGATATTGATTCACAAAAAGGAATTCTAAACCCTATCGGTATGACCGGTTTTTCGATGACAGTTCATACATATATAATTCTTGCTGAAGCTAATCATTTACGTAATATAAGAAAAGCATTTGATATGGCAGGTTTTGATGAACCAACTATTGTGCTTGGTTCTATTGCCACTGCTGAGGCTGTTACGAATGAAGATGAAAAAAAACTTGGATGTATTGTACTTGATATTGGTGGAGGCACTTCAGATATTACAATATTTAAAGATGGTTTTATGGCAATGAATATATGTGTGCCTAAAGGTGGGAAACTTTTAACAAATGATCTTGCTGTTGGTTTACGAACACCTCCGAAGTTTGCTGAAGAATTAAAGCTTGAGTATGGAAATGCAAATAATGCAGAAGTAGATCCTGAAGCTACTGTCTTAATCGAAGGTATTGGTGGACGTGCTGCTGTAACAAAATCATTATCTTTTATTGCAGAAATAACACAAATAAGAGTTAATGAAATATTAGAAACTTGTTATAAAAATATCTTAGCTGAATTTCCATATTTAGATTCATTGACTGCAGGGATGATAATTACCGGTGGAACTGCTTTGATTAAAAATATTAATTTACCTGTAGATGAAGTTTTCAATATGCCTTGTAAAATTGGTTATCCTGAAACTGTCAGATTTTCAGGAGCTGTGTCAAGATTAGAATCTCCTGATTTTGCTACAGTAATAGGTTTGTTGTTTTATTCAATTAATAATGATAAAGTATTTTCAAAAAGAACAGTTATTGCAAATTACTCAAATACAATGAATAATGTTTTTAAATCTATAAAAAAATTTTTTGCAGAATTGTAGGATGTAAAAAATGATAAAGATTCAAATTTTAAAAATATCAAGGGGGACTTCATGGTCGAATTAAATTTAGATGCACCTTTTTCAACAAAGATAAAAATTCTTGGAGTAGGTGGAGCCGGTGGAAATGCCGTAAATTCAATGATTAATTCCGGTATTACCGGGGTTGAGTATATAGTTGCTAATACTGATGCTCAAGATTTAGGGAAGTCAAAAGCAGCTACAAAAATTCATCTTGGTGCTAAAATAACTAAAGGTCTTGGTGCCGGGGCAGATCCTGAAAAAGGAAGATTAGCTGCTGAAGAATCTCTTGAAGATATCGAAAAATTATTAGCTGATACAAATATGCTTTTTATAGCAGCAGGTATGGGTGGAGGGACCGGCACAGGTGCCGCTCCTGTAATCGCAAAAAAAGCAAAAGATATGGGTATTTTAACTTTAGGAATTGTTTCTTTACCTTTTGATTTTGAAGGACTTAAAAGAAAAGCTAATGCTAGTCGAGGTATTCAGGAAATTCAAGATATTGTTGATACTTTAATTGTTATACCTAACAATAAGATTTCAAAAATCTATGGTAAAGTTACCTTGTTAGACGCTTTTAAAAATGCTGATAATGTTATTACAAATGCTGCTCAAGCTATTGCAGATATTATAAATCGTTCCGGATATGTTAATGTAGATTTTGCTGATGTTAAAGCTGTAATGACAGATATGGGTTATGCATTAATGGGTATTGGAATTGCTGATGGTGAAGATAGAGCAGTTAATGCTGCAAGAAATGCGATCGCTAACCCCTTGCTTTCAGATATTGACTTATCCGGATGCAAAGCTTTATTAATTAATGTTACAGCTGGTTATGATTTAATGATGGATGAATTTGACCAAATTAATCAAGTTATAACTAATGAAACCGGTCAAAATGGTAATATTGTTTCCGGTTTGATTATGGATGAAAATATGCAAGGTGATATAAAAGTTACTTTGATTGCTACCGGTTTATTACCTTCAGATGCAGTTAAAACTCTTCCTATTGATGCAATGCCGGTAAAAAATGATATTCCTAAACCTCCTCTACAATTACATATTAAAAAGAAAGAAGATCAAGATTCTGAATTTTTAGAAATCCAGAAAAGAATTCAAAATGCAAATCAAATAGATACAGTTCAACCATCTAACTCTAAGACATATCACAATCAAGAGTTTAACAAAGGTGAACCACCGGCATTTATGAAAAAATATTATAATTAATTGTTTTTTAACGAGAGATTAATTTTTTAATCTCTCGTTTTTTTTTATTATTTACATTTAAAGAATTTAAATATATAAATAGTGTTTTATTTAATTATTATATGTAATTACCGAAGTTTATCAAGAGCCGTGTACGAGAACCGTATGCACGGTTCTGTGAGAGGGATAGTGTTAACGCACCATCCTACTCGATTTGTAAATATGTTTTTTGTATTAAATAAGAGTATTTTTGGATAGATTTTTCTGTAATTATATGTAAGATCGTTGTTTATATTTAAGAAGATTATAGTAAATATTTGTGTGACCTACAGGAAAGCTACAGGAGACCTCCAAGATGCTTTTTTTTCTTCCTGTAGGTCTCCTGTAGGTTCGTTTATTTTTTGAATGGGTTTTGAGAATTTTAGTTATTAGGATTTAATCATTTTTCTTGACTTATTTATTAGTTTAGATATTATGTATTAAAAATGTAATTCTTGGAGGATAATATGCAGTATAAAATTGGATTGTGTCAGTTTAAGCCAACTTTGCTAAATAGGAATGACAATATAGATAAAATGATAAAATTAGTGGATAAAGTTGAAGCAGATTTAATAATATTTCCGGAGTTAGCAACTTCCGGTTATGTTTTCAATAGTAGAGATGAGGTTTTGACTGTAGCAGAAGATTTTGAAAGAGGAGAAACAACATTAACATTTAAAGAATTATCAAAAAAAAATAATTGTTCTTATGTAATAGGTTTTCCTGAGATTTCAAATGGACGATTATTTAATAGTTCTATGTTAATCAATCCTGATGGGACAATTCATTTATATAGAAAAATACATTTGTTTAATGAAGAAAAAAGATGGTTTGAGGATGGTAATTTAGGTTTCATTGTAGCTAAAGCTAAAAATAATATTAATATAGGACTAATGATATGTTTTGATTGGATTTTTCCTGAATCAGCTCGAACATTGATGTTAAAAGGGGCTCAGATTATTGCACATAGTTCAAACTTAGTTTTGCCTTGGTGTCAACAAGCAATGATAACAAGATCTTTAGAAAATAGGGTTTTTTCGGTTACTTGTAATCGCATTGGGAAAGAGATAAATGGAGATCAGGAATTTTATTTTACCGGAATGAGTCAGATTTGTAATCCGTTTGGGGAAATCTTATTTAAATTAGGTGAATATGAAGAAGTGACAAAGATAATTACTATTGATCCTAATATTTCTTATGATAAACAGGTAAATCAATGGAATGATATTATAGAAGATAGAAAGAAACAATATTACCTATAAAGCCAAAATTACTTTGAAATTTTTATAAAAATATTTTTTATTATTTTTATATGAAGCGTTTATAGGTTTTTAATGTTATAGTTTTAGAGATTTTTGGAGGAACTAATGATAAAAAAGATTTCATTACTCAGTTTTATGATGATTATTTTATTTTCAAGTTTTTATGCTTATGACTTAAATATTCTTGAAGAAACGCCTGAATTTATTAAGATTGAGATTTTATTAGATGATGTTAAAGTCACAAAAAATGATCAATTTACGAGTATATTTTTAAAAAAGGGAGTTTCTATAGATGACGCAGGAGCTCCGAATATTCCTGTAATTAAGTTGGATTTTGCAGTTCCGGAGAATGGATCGATTGATTTTTCTATGAATAGTTTTAATCATAAAACTGTTAAAATTGATAACGAAATAGTTCCAATTATTACTCAAAAAGAAATCTTTAAAGATGGAGATATTAATAATCCTGAAATCATTACAGAGTATATTGTTGATGAGCTAAAATATAATCAAAAAAGAAATCTTTATACAATTTCTCCTAAGCAGTCATTAAATTATTATGATATAATCTCTGTTATTATCAATCCGATAGTTTATGATAGGACCTTTAAGCAATTAAATTATCCTGAAAAAATAGTTTTAAATGTAAATATTAGAGGTGATTTTCCAAAGAGTTTTTCTGATGAAAGTAACGGGTTGTTTAAGGATTTTATTGTCAATAATAAGTATGGATTAAGTTTTAAACAAAAGAGAGAAAAAGATTTCTATACTTCTCGTTTTTCAAGATTTCCAATTTGGTATAAAATGGAAATTAATAATGAAGGTATCTATGTTTTAGATAGAGATTTTTTAAATCAGTTACCTTTAGCAGATATAGATCCAAGAACACTTAGAATATTTTCTACGGGTGGAGCTATGCTTCCTAATTATTATACTGAACCGGGACTGCCTTTTTCAGAAATACCTATACTTGTGACAGGAGAAGAAGATGGTTCTTTTGATGTTGGGGATAAAGTGATTTTTTATGCTCAATCAAGAGATGGGTTAGGTAAAAATCTTCCATTAGCAAGTTATACAGGAACATCATCAAATATTGTATTTGATGAATTAGGCGACTATCATTATTTTAATCCATATTCACAAAACGGGGTTTATTGGTTAACTTGGGGCTCTGATAATAATAATCCACCAAGTAGAATGCAACAATCAAATTTCATAAATTCCGAGATTGTAAGAGATTACGGTAGAATAGTAACTCATTATGAGGAAGCTAATATTAGAAGAGATATTCATGGATTTAATTGGTTTACTTTGTTAATGTCCGGTGTTGTATACTCTGAATATACTTTTGATGTTTCATTAAATAATTTAGTTAATACTGAGGATCAGATTTTAGAAATAGTGTTACAAGGTAATGATTCTTCGAGCAAAAGAGTTAGTGTAAAAGCAGGTAATGAACAAATAATGTCTTTTAACTTTTCCGGTACTTCTATGATTAAAAGGATAAATAACGGAGATTTTTTTAGCTCCGGAATTAATACAATTAGTTTTCAAAAAAATACAGGGAAAAATATATATTTAAAATATTTTAATATACAATGGTATCAGACTTTAGTTAAAAATAATCAAACTCTGTCATTTTTAAATCATAAGGATGATGATAATTTAAGAGTTAAATATATTTTTGATAATCCTCAAAATCAAAGTGTTAGAGCATATCAAGTAAATGCTTTTAATGATGTAAAATCTTTGAGTGTAACAGATAACTACTTTATTGGAAACGGAGATGATAATACAAAGTTTTTTGTGTGTTCTGATAATGATTATTTACAACCATTAAATATTGAACAAAAAAGTTTACAAATATTGGATGATGATGCACCACAACATAATGTCTTAATTATTTATGCTGATGAGTTTATTGATGGCGCGAATAGAATGAGTCAGATTTATCAAGATAGTTATCAATATAATACTTTGTTAGTTAATCAACAAAGTGTATTTGATAATTTTTCAGGAGGTCACCCTGACCCAATCGCAATTAGAAATTATTTGCAATATTTACAATTTAATTGTCCGGAACCTAAACCCTTAGGTGCTCTATTAATTGGTGCAGGTACACTTGATTACAGGAATTTCTATGGAAAATCAGTTACAAAAAATTTCTTAATTACTAATCAAGTTAATACCTATTCATTAGATCCTGATCATAACATTAATACCACAGATGACTATTATGCTCATTTAACACAGTCTGCTAGCCCTGAGATAATAATTGGTAGAATACCGGCAAAGAATGTGCAAGAATTAAACAATTATATTGACAAATTGGAAGATTATTTTATTAATCCAAAACCAGGTTTGTGGCAATATCAATTTCAGATAATTGCAGATGATCATATTGGTAATAGTGGTAATGATGAACATTCACATACAGATGCATGCCAATTAACTGCTAACTTGATAGAAGATAATATTATGATTGATAAGTTATTAGCTATGGAATTTGAAATGGACGCATTTAGAAGGAAGCCACAAGTAAGAAATCTCTTAATTAATAAAATCAATGAGGGGAGATTGTATTGGTATTATAATGGGCATGGGGCTTATGATAATCTTGGAGATGAGAAATATTTTAGAGGAAATACTGATTTACCTTCGTTAACAAATTATCAGAGGTATCCTATTTTTGTAGCTGCATCATGTAATGTAGGTGAATATGATAATCCTAATTATAATTCTCTTACTGAAGACTTATTAATGCTTAAAAATGCCGGGTCAATAATTTCTATTGGAGCAACAAGAACATCAATGGGATCAACTAATTCTAATCTTTTTAAAATATATTTTGATGAAGTAATTAATTTACAGAAAAGTGTCGGAGAAGGATTGTTGTATGCAAAATTAAGAACAAATTCTCCAACAAATAATAAAAAATATAATATCTTAGGAGATCCATTTTTAAAAGCTAAGTATCCAATAGTAAGTGAAAATATTTTAATAAATCCGGAATCAGATACTTTAAGACAAAGACAAATAGTGAATTTTGAGGGCGATTTTGGAGAAATAAATTTACATAAATCAGTGCAAAGTTTTGTATATGACAGTGGGCAAAAATATATACTTACATCACCGGATGGTGCTTCATCAACCGAAGAATATATAACTAAAGATAATTTACCTTTGTTTAATGGTATATCAACTCTTAGTGCAGGACAATATACTTCAAGTTTTATAGTACCGGATGACGCATATATTGGAGATAATGGTAAGATAATATCATTTACTGTTGACAGTATCAATAATAAAACATATATTAATAAAAGATTAAATTTAAATTTTATTGATGAAGCAATAGCTGTAGAAAATGATGGTAAGCCAAACATTGAGTTATATGTTGATAATTTGGATTTTGTTCCCGGCGATATAGTTTCTCCAAATCCATCATTGATTGCAAAGATTTCAGATGAAAACGGTATCAATGTTTTAGGTAAATCCGGCCATAATATATTGGTTGTAATTGATAATAATGAACCTTTAGTAGTAACCGAAGGATTTATTTATGATATTGACAGTTATACTTCAGGTACTTTAGTATGGCAACTTGTAGGGTTAGAACCGGGTATGCATAATCTACAATTGATTGCTTACGATAATTTCAATGAAGTGTCAATCTCTGAGACGTGGTTTGTAACAACAGAAAAAGTACCGATAAAGATTCAAAATGCATTAGTTTATCCAAATCCAATAAAGCAAGATGGGTATTTTACTTTCGATTTATCTCATAATGCAGATATAATAATAAACATTTTTACCATAACCGGCAGAAAGATACAAACTCTAAAATCATTGGGGCATAAAACTGGTTATAATCAGATTTTTTGGAATGGAAAAGATATTGATGGCGATAAACTTGCAAATAATACATATTTTTATACAATTCAAGCTAAATCTATAGACGCTGAGGGTAGTGTATCGATAACAGATAAGTTTATAATTTTAAAATAATATTCTTATGTTTGAGACATAAATAATTGATTAGTTTGTAACTCTTTAAATATCATTATCTTAAATATATTTAAAGATAATTTTCAAAAAAACATTGACAATTAATCTTGAATATCATATCGTTAAGTAATATGATATATGTGAGGTTAATGTGAAAAAAGTTTTATTGAATCAGATTATTATTGCTTTAATTATTGTATTTTTGATTTTATCAGCTATAGCTTTACTTATTTTTTCATTAGATTCAAAAAGGACTACAGATGATAATTTAAAAAGAAATATAGATCATACATTAAGATTTATTGAAAAAGCTTATAAGTTACCTCTTTGGAATTTTGATTTACGAGAAATTGAAGAGCTTTCAGAAGGCTTATTACAACAAGATATTTTTGTTGCAGTAAATGTTTATAATGAATATGAATTTTCAATGGGAATGGTGAAAGAAAATTATAAAGAGAAGCGAATTATTCATCAAACTCAAAGAGTGGATACTCCATATCAGTTAAGAATTAATCAAGATGATATTCATTCTCGAACATTAGATATTTTTTTCGATAGAAGAAGAATTGGGCATTTAGAAATCTTTTATACTGATTATTTTGCGTTTAGAGAACAGGTTTCAAGGGCTGTAGAATTAGCCTTGATGTTATTTGTTTATACCTTCATTACAATAATGATTATTTATTTTATTATTTCAAAAAAGTTTTTAAGCCCTGTATTTAAATTAGTTGAGTTTGTTGTAAAAGTAGCTGAAACTCATGATTTTACTTTAAAGACAACCTACAATAAAGAAAATGAAATTAAACTGATGTATAATGGGTTTAATTATTTATTAAACTCAATTTTGAAAAGAGATAGAGATAGAGATTTATTAGAATCAGAATTAAGTAAGACCAGGAATTATTTACAAAGTATTTTACAAGCTATGCCATCAATTTTATTTGCTTTAGATAATAATAATAAGATAACTTTATGGAATAAGGCAGCAAAAAATTATACAGGAATTAGTGAGAAAGAAATTTTGGGGCAACCATTTTCTTTAGTAGAAAAGTATTTTAACAATATGCAGATACATATAAATATAGTTAGAATGAATAAAAGTATAGTTTATTTGTCTTCTCAATATTTTAATGACCAATTCATTGTTGATGTTTTTCTTTATCCTTTAATGGTAGATAATGAAATGAGTATAGTAGTTAGAATTGATGACGTAACAGAAATTAAGAAAAAGGAAACTCAATTAATACAAGCTCAAAAAATGGAAACAGTTGGTACCCTCGCCGGAGGCCTAGCTCATGATTTTAATAATATCTTAAACGGAATTGTCGGTACTTTATCAATAATGAAGCATAAGTTTCATAAAGATAAGATTATAGAACCTGAAAGAATGGCTTCTTATATGGAAATTCTTGATAATAGTTCTAATCGAGCTACAGATTTAGTTCAGCAATTATTGAGTTTATCTCGAAAACAAGATATTGATTTTAGTGCAATTGATTTAAATATTGCATTAAGAAATGTGATAAAAATATGCCAAAACACATTTGATAGAAAAATAGTTATTAATTCAAGCTTTGCTGATCAGAAGGCAATTGTTTGGGGGTCATTGTCTCATATTGAACAAATTTTATTGAATTTATGTATAAATGCATATCATGCTATGACTATGATGAGAAAAGTAAGTTCTGATAAAGAAAATGTTCTTTCTTTAGCATTAGATTATATAAAAACTGATCCTATTTTTATTGGTCAACATCAAGAAGCAACTGAAGAATTCTATTGGAAGATTCAAATTGGAGACACCGGAGTAGGTATGAATCAATCTGTTTTATCAAAGATATTTGAACCGTTTTTTACAACTAAAGGTAAAGACAAAGGAACAGGATTAGGTTTAACAATGGTTTATAATATTGTAAAGGAACATAAAGGTTTCATAGATGTTTATTCAGAGATAGATTTAGGAACTACATTTCATCTTTATTTCCCTGTTTTTGCTCAAGATCCTGTTGTAGAGATAGTGAAAGAGAGTGATAAAGTATTTGCTGATAGAGGTTTAGTGTTAATTATTGATGATGAACCTTTAGTCAGAAATACTGCAAAAGAAATGTTAGAGATAATTGGTTATAATGTTGAAATGGCTGTTGATGGAGATAATGGTATAGAAAGATATTTTGAATTAAAAGATCAGATAAAATTTGTAATTTTAGATATGATTATGCCGAAGAAATCAGGCAAAGAAGTTTTTTATGTTATAAAAGAAGATAATCCTGATGTTAAAGTGATTTTAGCGAGTGGTTTTAAACAAGATGAGAGGGTTGATGAAGTTTTACAAGCTGGAGCAACTGCTTTTATTCAAAAACCTTTTACATTGGATAAATTAATTTTGACAATAAAAAATAATATAAATATTTAAGAGACATTGTGAAAAGAGAAAATGAATTTTCATTACAATCATTTTTGTCATTAAGTTTATTTGTACTTTTTTTTACAATATTTATTTTTTTGACTTTTATTATAGTTGATGGTATTAAAACTTTTAGATATATTGATTATTCAAAAAATTCTTTTTTAAGATTGCAACGTATTGATGAAATATTATTGTGTTTGACGAATGAGAAAAATCAAATATTTATAAACCCCATTTTGTATAAAGATATTTTATACAATACGACAGATATAAGTATTGATGAGATAATAAAAAAAAATGCTAAGAAAAAAATAAGTAATGTTTTATTTAAACAATATACAGATTTAAAAGACGACTTAGTAAATCTTAGAATAAATACTATTAACAAAGCTCCAAATGCAATATATATGGATTATGTAAGATTTATCGGTGAAAAATCAGAATTATACGCTTATTCAATTGATATGCCTACAACAAGAGGAATTGGAGCAAGAATATTATCAATTTATGATTTTAATAATTTAGAATATAATTTTGAACAATTTACCTATTATCTTGAGAATGTAAACTTTGATGATTATGATTCTCAAATTCTATTTTTATTATTTAATAAAGCATTTAATACATTAAAAATTGTTTTAAATTCTCCTTCTTTTAGTCTTTCAGAAGAGACAGCACAGTCGATAGAAAAAATAAAAGAGAATGAAGCTTATATCTTAATGGATGAGTTGTTTTCATTCTCTTTGGATGAAGTAACACGTTCTTTACAGAATAATGATGAGTTAATTTTAAAATTCCGCGATGAAATCAAGCAAATTGTATTTAAAGAAGAAATTGTAATTTCAAATTATATTGATACTCAATTAACTAAACAATATAGAATTTTAAGTTTGTTAGTAGTAGTATATTTATTACTAATTTTTGTGTTATTTTATTTATTTGTATTCTTTTCAAAAAATATCTTTAATCCATTGAGTTATTTAACTACGGCAATCAAAAATTTCAGTTTTGATGAAATCGAATTAAAAAAAATTAAAGGTAATGAGTTTAGAAAATTTGCCTCGTTATTATTAGAATATAATAAGCAAAATATTGAACTATTAAATAATAAAAATGAATTAAAAGCAATATCTGAACATACTTATAGTTGGGAATTTTGGATAGATAATTATGGTTCTTTAAAGTATGTTTCTCCTTCCTGTGAAAAGGTAATTGGTTATACTGCTAAAGAATTTTTAGATCAAAAAGATTTAATGAAAGAAATTGTATATTTTGAAGATAGAGATATGTTTGGTTATCACGATTGTCTTCCCAAGCAACATGAAAATCATATAGACATTAGATTTGTTCATAAAAACGGAGATGTTAAATGGTTTAGTCATGTATGTCGAAAAATTTATTCAGATGATGTATGTATAGGAATTCGAGGAGTTAATTTTGATATAAATGACAGAAAATTATTAGAAAATAGACTTACTGATACACTTCAAATGTATCATTCATTAATCAATGCTTCTCCTGATGCAATTTGTGTAACAGATTCAACAGGTAAAATCATATTTGCTTCTCAGATTTTATTTAAATTATTGGAAATTAAGAAGTATGATGATTTGATAGGAAAAGATTTGATTAATTGGATTAGTGAAGATTATAAATGTCAATATAACGATAATTTACATACAATTATGACTTCAAAAAAAGCAATTAAAGCTAATTTTGAAATTCAAAGTGCTAATAATGGTTCTTTGTCTTCAGAGAATAAAAGAGTTTTAGTAAATATAAACTCGGCACCAATTGTTAAAGATAATAATCGAATTGATAAAATAATATCAATAATTAGAGAAGAGAACAAAGAGAATTTGATTTTGTATAATGATGAAAATCGAAAGATAAATATACAATTAAAAAATGATGCAAAAGATAAAGAATATGAAAGAGATTCTTTTCCTACTAAAAGCAATACTGTCCATAATAATGAAGATATAAATATATTACTTGTAGAAGATAGTTATGTAAATAGAGCTCTTATCATTGAAATGTTACACTCTACTAATTGGAAATTATTTACAGCTGAGAATGGTGAAATTGCAATTAAAGTATTTAAAGAAAATCCTATTGATATAATTTTGATGGATATACAGATGCCTATTATGGACGGATATGAAGCTACTAAGATAATTAAGGGTTTGCAAAGAAAATTAAATGTATTTGTGCCGATTATTGCTTTAACTGCTCATGTGATGGTTGGTGATAAGGAAAAATGTCTTAATGTAGGAATGGACGATTATTTATCAAAACCAATAGAATATATTACTCTAAAATCTATGTGTGAAAAATGGATAGATAAAAAATTTAAGAAATAATCATTATAATTCAAGAAGTGCCTTAATATTGTCAAAATTAATTGATTGTTGGCTACCATTGAGCATATTTCTAATAGTAAATTCATTGTTTTTCATTTCGTCTTCACCAATAATAATTGTATAAGTAGAATTTAATTTGTCAGCTAATTTCATTTGTGCTTTAAGGGAAGTTTTTTCTATATCAAAATCAGCTTTAATATTATTTTTTTCTTAAGAAGTT
>JALNXV010000297.1 GCA_023230175.1 Candidatus Cloacimonadota bacterium | reverse complement strand
TATTCGGGACGTTACAAGGCTGTTTAACAGATATTTTAATTAATCTTTTGCAGATAACAGAAACACCACAAGTATTATAATTAGTTGATAATACTTTTAATTTAGGACAAAGATAAGCATAATAAATTAATGTTCTTATTCTCATTGTATGACTTACTACTAATATATCATCATCATGCGTAAGAATTATTTTATAAATATCTCTACATTGATTAAAAAATTTAATAAATTGACCATTAAATAAGCTGACAATTATACATATATAAATCCATACAATTATAGGTAATTTCATAAAGCTAAATATTTTTGGAGGAGAAGTGATAATTTCTTTTAAAGAATTATCATATAAAATCACTTTATTATGGATATTTATTTTATTAGCAGTTTGTCTTGTTCGAGGCAGAGGACTTGAATAGATTAATTTATAATTTCGCGGTAATCTTTTAGATAAGCTCTCAGCTTGTGAATAGCCTTGTTCTGTTAGATTTACGTTTTCCCATTCTATCATTTTAAGGATAAATTCTTTACGGGTAAATAATTTCCAATACCAGTCTTCTTTAAGATGATCTGCTTCTCCATGTCTAATAAAATAAATATTCATTAGTATCTTCTACTTCTTTGTTTTCTTAAATGTTGAGAATAAGTCTCTGAAAATATATGGCGTCCATACCTATTAGCAAAAAAGAAATAATAATTAGTTGAATCGGGGTTTTGAGCAGCAATAATACTAGTAATTGAGGGGCTACAGATAGGAGTAGGTGGTAAACCGTTAATTACATAAGTATTATGGGGACTTTTGTATCTTGTATCTTTATAAGTTAATCGCCTTTTATGAATAAAATCAGGTTCTAAATAATAAGTAACAGTCGGATCAGCTTGTAATCTCATCCCTTTTTTTATACGATTATTATAAACACTGGATACAACAGGCTTTTCATCATTAAAAATAACTTCTTTTTCTACAATTGATGCCAGTATAATATCTTTGTACAATCTGTCTTTATCTGTTAAATCTACATTTGCTTCATTAAGTTTTTTAAAAAAATTATTAGTTATTACATTTAAAACATTTTCTTCTTGCATATTATAGCTAAATATATAAGTATCAGGATATAAGAATCCTTCCAGTTTATCTACAGGGAAACCGGTTAAATCATAAATAAAATCTCTATCATTAGCTAAACTCAATAATCTTTCATAATCGCCTATTTCATAATCTGCCAAAGTTTTTAATGTCCGATACATAGAAGAACCTTCCGGTATAATAACTTTTTCAACAATAATTTCACCCGTAAAGATTTTTTGTACAGTATCAATCATATTAAGGTCTCCATAAAAGAGATAATAACCCGCCTTTAAATCTTTATCTAAACCTTTCAATCTTGCCAATATATAAAATAACTTTTCATTTTTTATTATGCCTTGCTCATATAGTGTACGTGCAATTGAACGAGCATTTTGACCATATTCTATTTCGCATAAGATATGATCAACAAATACAGGACTAACAATAAGATTAACAAATTTATATGTTAAAGTAGCGATTACAAAGATAAAAGCAATAAGTAAAATTATTAAAATTTTCTTAATAATCCCTCCATTAATCTTCTATTTGCTATCAATATAACTCCTCAAAATTACGGCTGCGGCAACTTGGTCAACAACCTTACGACTTTCTTTCCAATTATAGCCTTTTTGTTTTAAATATTCATTAGCATCTGCAGTCGAATATCTCTCATCCCAAAGTTCAACCGGAATAGATATATTTTGTACTAAGAAATCATAAAAAACTCTTATCTCTTTAGTTTTTATAGTATCTTCACCTTGAAGATTTAGAGGTAATCCTAAAATTATCCTTTCAACAACTTGACTTTTAATGATTTTATTTATTTCATTTATTAAATCATTTTCACCTGTATTTGATAATGTACAAAATGGTTTTACAAACATCTTCAATGGATCAGAAAGAGCTATTCCAATTCTTTTTTCACCATAATCAATACCCAATAATCTCACAAGCTATTTACCTCTAACAAAAAATATATACATTGTATTGAATTTCAATTAATTTATGCTATGAATATTTTATAACTCAACATAAAAATGCTAAAATTATTGATTTGACTCATCAACCCAAATGGCAATATACCATCTGCCTTTAGTTTCTTTTAAATGAAATCTTGCAAATCCTGAGGCAACAATATCAGGATAATTACTAAAACTTAATTGTAAATAAAACGGGCAAGAGATGATAACCCAATCTTCGTGACCTACTTGATTATCCTTATACCACATTGTACTAGGAGGTATTTCTAAATTTAAATGAATATTTGTTGGAGAATTAAATTTTCCGTCAGATGATCCATTATTAAATAAATTTTTATGATACTCAATTTCTTGTTCAAAACCCCACCAATCAAAGCCTATTTCAGGAGCCTGATTACTCAAAACTTGAAATCTAAAACTTTCATCTAGACAATTTTTATAAAGTTCTAAATCTTTCTGATTATATGCAAGCATTAAATTTCTTAAAACATTATCGGGGGTATTAGGCGTATAAACATAATCCCTTGTAATATCATTGTTTTTAGATATATCCGGATTAAATGGATTAGAACACGCAAGTAAAAAAAATAAAGAAGATAAAACAATTAGCCTATGAAGAAAACGCATTTTTCATCCTTCCCCATGTCCATTCGCTTTCATCTCTAAAGTCATACCATTCAGTAATACGCCAAAAACCATCAGAACCTTTTTCTAAATGTAATTGACATTTCCCGGAAAAGGACTGACTGATATTTGTTATATTATGATTTACATATAATTCATAAAATCTATAAATATCTGCATCATTTGAATGATATGTATCTGACTGTCCGGATATTTTAGAAAGTGCAAGAGTAACTTCTTGAGTATTATCTGACTGTTGATATAGATTTATAAGCATATCAATTTCATTAGTTTTACTCCAGTTACTCGGCAACGTAAAATCATTAATATCTTGAGTATCAAAATAAAATCTAAAGTTTTCCTCTAATATATCACTATACTTATAAATATTTTCTCTGTAATTATATGCAAATAAGAGATTTTCGACACATTGATCAGCTGAAGTGACATAATGATTCCACTCAGCAATCTTGCCTGGTGCATCAGCCTCGCGAGGCTCAAACACATTACAAGCACAAAATATAGATACAATTACAAAGATTATAATAATTCTCATACGTTTAATATACTATTCATTTGTTTTTTTGTCAAGTATTTTTATTCAAAATTCATTCATACCCCGAGGAGACTATTAAATGATGCTGTTGAATAATATCAAATATTGTTCTACGAGTTTCCAGCTTATAAGGAGTTTATTTAATGATCTTCATACAGTTAAGAAATTTATAGTGCAAGCAAGAATGCTCGCACAACATAAATTTTGGGACAGCCTCTTTAACCTGTGGAGATAAAATCATCACCACCAATACTTTACTCGCTTCATTGGATTGCATGTTTATGTAAAAAATCTATCAGTTACACCGTAGGTGTCAACTTTTAATAGCCCGGTACGTGAGCGCCGGGAACACAATTCCCCATAATCTCTCAGCTCCGTAGGAGCAAATGTTTAAACTGTATTGCTCCTACGGAGCTAAGGAGGTCGAGAGGATATCTATACCCGGCGCTCACGCACCGGGCTATTAAAGGGTCGCATCTACGATGCTTATCCCAACTTTCGGGAAATGAGCCTCAAACCCTGCTTGTCAGGACATCGACTTTTTTTTTAGGTACTACAATCTAAATTTCTTAATCTCCTTATGACTCTATTGGGAGAGATTTTTATTTCCAATAAATCATAAAGTTCTTGGGCTTTTGTTTCAGGGGTACCGGTAACTCTTATTGAATAACTATTACCTTTTTTATCATTTTGATTAATATTTGTTCTCATATGAGTGTGTAAAACTTCCCTGATTTCCTGCCGGGTTTTTCTGTAATTCTTTTGATTCAACTTATATGTAATACTTTTAAAAATGGTATAAGCTAATACTGAAATGAATAAATGTGATTCTATTCTATTATCAAATTGAGGATAAACAGGACGAGCTCCAATCAATAGTCACCATAAAAAAGCTAATTAGCTAATAGGCTGATTTAGGATGTTTTATGAGATTTCTTTACCCCGTTGCAATGACAAACCGTACGAGGCCGTCCGTGTTCCGGTTTTTGAATTTTGAGACCGCTTTTCACACGCCCGGCTATTCAAAGTTGACATTTAATGTGTAGATAATTGATTATCTAAGTAAAGATAATATTTAAAAATGCTAAAGTTTAAAATAAATATTATTTTTATATTGACAACAAAAGATTATGATGCTAAATTTGACATTATACAGTTAAAATAATAAAGAAATCGTTAATTTCAAAACTAAGGCAATCAAGTAGTTAAACCTCAAAAAGCAGGGAGAAAAAACTTGCAAAAGGCAAGATTTTGGACTGAAAATTACGCTAAAAATGCAGGATTTACTGTCATAATAGGTGATTTAATCTGCATAAAAGATGCTGTTTCACATAAAAAATTTCTGAATTTAACAAATTTTTTATCAATAGCTCTATACTATACTATACTATACTATACTATACGGCTATGCCTCTCATAACAAAAACTTCAATATCGGATGTCATAATAA
>JALNXV010000296.1 GCA_023230175.1 Candidatus Cloacimonadota bacterium | reverse complement strand
TCATTGCGAGGAGCTTGCGACGTGGCAATCTACCACAATTCAAAATTAAAAATTAAATATAAGCCGTCTGATACCCAATATAGATTGCTTCTTCGGAGGCTTATCGCAATGACAAGGCAACGCCATTCTCGACTCACACTCACTGCGTTCGCTGCAAGTCAAGTCCGGCTTAAGTGCAAATCAAGTCTGACTTTGAACTTGAAAAAAAACCAATATAAAACAGCAAATTTTCAAAAATCAAAAAAAACACTTGACGAAAATTCACATATTCTTAATTATAACATAAAGTGAAAAATATAAGGGAGTCAATATGAGGCTTAATGAAAAAGGATTTAGCATTTATAAGATATTAGCATTGATTTTTATGCTTGCTTTAATATTTATTTTAGCTTTACCTCAATTTTTTGATTTAAATCAAAAAGAAAGAACCGAAATGTGTATCAGTAATATGAAAGATGTCAAAGCTGCTGCTGAACAATACCAAAGAGAACGAAATGAAGTATTCACCGGTACTGTTGATGATTTAATCAGAACAAAATACCTAAGAATTGCTGAATCAGAATGTCCTGAAGGAAGTGTTGGTGACAAGTATCATATTAGTGTTGATGAAGAAACATTAGAGGTTACTATTACTTGTCCAAATCATTCAGAATTTCCTGATCATGTACTTCCTTAAAGTTGATTACTTAAAAAAAATAAATCATTATTTATTAACATACACACTTTTAACTTTAGAACTAAGATTAATTCTTAGTTCTATATTTTTGTACAAAATCAAGTTACATACACATACTTAATACATATATTCTTAACTAATTGGATTTCCCCTTTTTACAACAATTTAATATTTTAGATAAAAAATTCAAATATCAAAGGTAAAAAAAAATGAAATATGATGATTTCTTAACTCAAATCTATCTAAGACACTCTTCAAATGTAAAATTAGGTCTTGATAGAATGTATCAAATTTTAGAAAATATGAATAATCCTGAACAACATTTACAAGGGATTCATATTGCCGGAACTAATGGTAAAGGGTCAACTTCGGCTATGTCTGAGGCAATTTTATTAGCTCACGGACACACAACAGGGATGAATACATCTCCGCATCTAATTGATTATACAGAAAGATTTCGTATAAATGGTGAAATCATAACTTCTGATGAATTAATGACGTTATACCATAAATATCAACCTTGCTTTGACCAAACAGAGGCTTCATTTTTTGAAATTACAACAGCTTTAGCATTTAAACTTTTTGTAGATAAAAAAGTTAAATCTTCAATAGTTGAAGTTGGCTTAGGTGGAAGATTAGATGGAACTTATCCATTTAACTCATCAGTTACAGTTATTACTTCAATATCTATTGATCACCCTAAAAGTTTAGGTGATAATATCGAAAAAATTGCCTACGAAAAAGCAGGTATTATTAAAAATAACAAACCTGTCGTTCTTGGATTATTAAAGGAATCAGCTTTAAAAGTTATATGCGAAATTGCCAATGAAAGAAAATCACCTCTATATATCTGCAATCAAGACTTTTTCATAGAAAATATCAAAATTACGAATGAAGGAACTACTTTTGATTATGCTTGTCCAAAACTAAATCTTAACCTTAAAAACGTAAAAACAAATTTACTTGGAAAACACCAAGCCTATAATGCAGGGCTCGCAATTACGGCAACATCTCTCTACTTAAGCTCTATCAAGGAATCATTAAATATTACAAAACTGTACGAAGCTTTAGACCAAGTAAATTGGCAAGGAAGAATGCAAGTATTATCGCAAAATCCATTTGTAATAATTGATGGAGCCCACAATGAGGAAGGCGTTTCATCCCTTGTCGAAAACATTAAAAATATGTTTCCAAACAAAAGATATCATTTCCTTGTAGCTATACTCAGGGACAAAAAATTAGATAATATGATTAAGGAAATATGTACAATAGCAGATGATATTTACATATCAAAAAACCATTCTGATCGTGCAGCGGACATTCAAGAACAAATTGATGTTGCAATTGCCTGTAACACAAAATATTATGCCGATTTGGACATTATAAATTCTCTAAAAAAATGCTTAAACAACTTCAAAGATGAAAATGATATCCTTATCATAACCGGTTCATTATACACGATTTCTGAAGTACTTAAAGTTAAAGATGAAATTTTTAAATAAAATTCAAAATCTTGCTGAATATTTCTTATTTAGATTATCAGTCAGCTTCTTCAAGTCTTTACCTGAAAAGCTAACCATCTTTATCCTAAAAAAACTCCTTCTAAATGCCGGAATACGGTTTGGATTAAGAAAAAAAATAGTAGTCAATCAACTAAAATTATGTTTCCCGAAAAAAAACAATGACGAAATCTTGTCACTTAGCAAAAAAGTATATGAAGAATTAGCTATCAGTATCGCAGAAATATTTATCCTGAGTGATAAATTTATTGAAAAAAGAAGCACTGCAATCGGTCTTGAAAATATTGACGATGCTTTAAAACTAAATCGCGGAGTTATTATCGTCTCTGCACATTATAGTAACTGGGAACTCGGGGCTAAAATAGTGGCTAAAAAATATCCTCCTGTTTATGGAGTTGTTAAAAATCAAAGAAATCCTTACTTTAATGCCTACATTGATAAAAAAAGAAAAGACAATAACTTAGAAACAATACCTATGCAAAACGCCTTAAAACATATAATTTCTGCATTAAAAAATAATAATGTTGTTGCCTTTCTTATTGATCAATATGCTAAACACCAAGGAACTGAATTCACTTTTCTAAATCATAAAACAAAGACATATACATCTGTAGCTCAAATTGCCCTAAAGTATCAAGTCCCTGTCATTATGGCTTTTGACGTAAGAGATAAAGACTTAATACATAAAACTTATTTTCATAAACCTCTATTGTTTGAAAATATTCCATATAATCAAAAAAATATACTTGACATAACTAAAAAAATCAATCATTATATTGAAGTATATATTAAAGATCATCCTGAACTATGGTTCTGGGTACACAGAAAATGGAGATAATGGAGGTAATAAATGAAAATTATACACATCTTTACTGAACTCTCACCCCTGACAAAAAAAACACGACAAGCTGAACTCAATAAACATTTTATCTTAAATCAAAATAATGCTTCAAATTTCATCATTATGCCTTGGTATAATAACTATGATTCTAACTCTAATTGTAATCTACTTTATACTGATAAAGATAATAATTTTGAGGTCTTTTCTTCAGTTCTCTCAATATCTGAAAATCCCTCATATCTTATAAAACCCTTAAATCAATTTTATCCTTTCTTTAATCACGAACTTAACATACAAACCTGCTTAATCCATTTTTATAATTCATTGTTACAGTTTATTGAAAAACATTTTGATAAAGCTATCATTCACTTATCTGATTTTCTGTGTGCACCTGTCTCTTACCTCATTAAATCTAAAAATCTTCAAGAAAAATTTCCTACTTTACTAAGTTTAGAAAATCTATATAATGACATCAATTTTTTTCAAGAACATTACGCACAAATGCCCGGTACAAACTCGATTCTAATGAATGAAATTACAAGAAATGGTGCCTTCACAGCTATAAAATCAGGCCTTCTATTTGCAGATATTATTGTCTTAAAAAGTAAATATTATGCTAAAGAAATCCAATCTCCTGAAAATAATTCCGATTATCAACAATTCTTTATTAATCGCTCTGATGATATATACGGTATAATGAACGGTGTGCAATACGGAACTTGGAACCCTCAAATTGACAATGAAATCCAATATAAATACAGTACAAGCGATCTTTCACAAAAAATTCAAAATAAATTATACTTACAAAATAAATTTCAGCTTACAGAATCTGAAAAAATTCCTCTTCTTTTTTATGGAACAAGACTTGATAAATTACACGGAATTGAAATCATTATAGAATCTTTACCTGAACTTGCGAAATTACCTATTCACCTTATTATCTCAGGTACCGGCGATGAAGAACTAATTATTCAATTAGAAAATGAAATCGCTAAATATAATAACATTAGACTTATTAAAGGTTTTAATATCTCATTAATTCACGAAATCTTAGCTGCGAGTGAATTTATCATTTTACCCTCCACTGACGAACCGGATGGAGTCTCTTTTTTATATGCATTAAAATACGGGATTATCCCCATTGCTCATAAAGTAGGCGGGCACAGAGATGTCATTATTGATATAGCCGAGTGCATTGAAAATCCAAACCTTATAGAACGGGTTAATGGATTTTTCTTTAGTAGTTATTATAGCAACAGTTTAATTCAAATAATTGAAGAAGCTACATCTGTTTACCAAGATAGAGACTTAATAAGTAAATATCAAATCAATTGTATGAATGAAGATTGGTCTTGGAAAAAAGCTATTCAACAATATCAAGTTTTGTATCATAAATTATGGACTAAGATTTAGACAGTATTCTTCTAACTATTTATATTTCAATATATTAGCACTCAATAATGATAAATAAATTTTTTAGAGACCTACAGGTAAGGTACAGGGGAGCTACAGGATGCTTTTTTTTCTTCCTGTAGGTCCCCTGTAGCTAAGCTATAAAAAATTAATAAAAATAACTTTAATTATCAAGCCTGTCTCCGGACTTGATTCTCTAATCACAGATATCGTAGCTTGACCATCCTGGTCGAGAAAGTGAGAAGGGAATTGAGAT
>JALNXV010000295.1 GCA_023230175.1 Candidatus Cloacimonadota bacterium | reverse complement strand
AACAGCAAAACCTCTAACAGGACCGGAACCAAATTGATATAAAACAGTAGCTGTAATAAGAGTAGTTATGTTTGCATCAACAATAGTAATAATAGCTCTTGAGAAACCGGCATCAATAGAATTTCTTACAGTCTTACCGACTTTAAGTTCCTCTTTGATTCTTTCAAAGATTAATACATTTGCATCGACAGCCATACCAATAGTCAAAATTATACCTGCTATTCCGGGTAAAGTAAGAGTAGCTTCAAAATATGTTAGAGCAGCAAAAATAAAACCAATATTCAAGAAAAGTGCTATAACGGAAATAATGCCGGATAACTTATAGTAAATTACCATAAATATCATAACAAGAACTACGGCGATTACAGCAGCTTTTGCTCCTTGCTTAATACTATCACTACCAAGACTAGGTCCAACAATTCTTTCTTCACCAATTTCAACAGGAGCAGGGAGATTACCCGCTTTTAAAACAATAACTAAATCATTACACTCTTCTAATGTAAATGAACCTGTTATTTGAGCTTCTCCTCCACTAATTCTATCTTGAATTACAGGTGCTACATATACCACATCATCAAGAACAATTGCAAGACGTCTTTTAAGATTTTGAGCAGTTACTCTTTCAAACATTCTTGAACCTTCGCGATTAAACTTTAAACTAACATAAGGTTTATTAGCATTCATAAAATCGCCTTGACCACCCATACGAGTTTCAGCATTAGTAAGATAAGAACCGGTTAAAGATGCAGTAGGATATAACACATATAACTCTAAATCTGCTTTAGGATTAATTAAATTTTCTTTATTTGGTAAAATCTGGAATCCGCGTTCAACAAGAGCATTTTTAAATGCTTCATCTTTTAAAAGTTGGCGTAATAATGTTTTATTTTCATGGCTCACAGTCATTGATTGAACACCCGAATTTACAAGATATGACATAATTTCTTGATGCCATTCAATTTTATCAGTTTCTTCTTCAGTATCTGTTTTAAGAATCTCATCATCTTTAAAGTCAGCATCATTAAGTACATTTAAGAAAGGATAATTTTGATAATTTTGAGACAGCCATAAGTCAAGCTGTTCAATAACTCTTTGTGTTTCATCAGCTGTTGCAACTAATTTAAATTCTAACAAAGCTGTTTTTCCGATTAAATCTTTCGTTCTGGAAAAATCTTTTAATCCGGGTAATTGAACAACAATTTTATCTTCCCCGACTGTTTGTATTGAAGGTTCGGCAACACCAAACTGATCAATACGGTTTTGAATAACCTCTACGGCAGCTTTTACAGCATCTTTTCTTTCTGTTTCAGTATGTATTTCGCTTAAATCAACATAAAGATTGATTTCCATACCGCCTCTTAGGTCTAAGCCTAATTTCAGCAATTTTTCTGTCCAGAAAGTAAAAGGTTTTTTGATTTTCTCTGTGTTAGTTGTTTTATCGTAAGTCTTTGGTAAAACCAGTGGTGAAAGGTAAAAAAATGTTACCAAAAGAAAAACGACTATTGCTACTGTTCTCAACGTATTACGTCTCATCGACTATACTCCCTTTTCTAAGTATTTTTAAATAATTATCACATCTATATTTAAAATTCAACTGATTATAAGTTAAATCAATACTAAAACAATATTTTTGTTTGGGATTTATTAGTCAAGTAAATTATATTAGTTTTTTAGCACTTGATTTTATTTTGTTAATTTTTTGAAATTTAATTCAAGAATATTATATTGTTAAATAAAAATAATATTAGATTTACAAAAAGCCTTAAAAGTCAAAATAATTATTTTTTTTACCTTAGTCTAAAAAAAAAACAAAAAATAGTTGACTTTATTATAATTCTTAAAAATTAATACTTTAAACATTTAAAGGAGAATAGTAATGAAAAAAATCACCCTTATATTTTTTTTAATACTTATTAGTATATTAAATCTGTTTGCTGAGATTAAAATCATCGAATCTAAAAATCAAACAGAACATGACGCCATTTTAGACTTCCCTTATCATTTAACCCAAGAAGAAATCAATAATTCACCTGCTATTACAAAAGACATTCCTGCATTTACTCCGCCATTGCCAAGTGTAAGACCAGTAGCTGAGTTTGAACCTATGAATGGGGTAATAGTCAGATATCCTCTCGGAATCCCCTTAGAATTGATTAGAGAATTATCATTAGAAAGCCGAGTCGTGACTGTCACCACAAATAGTTATCAAAATCAAGCCATCTCAGCATATACAAACGCTAACGTTAATTTGGATAATTGTGAATTTTTAATTGCTCCAACTGATTCATACTGGACAAGAGATTATGGTCCATGGTTTTCTTTTAATGGAGAAGGAAATCTAAATGTAATTAATTTTACTTATAATCGTCCTAGACCTAATGACAACAACTTTATGACTTACTATGCACCGTACGATACCTTAGAAATTTTCAATATGGGCATTGTCCAAACCGGTGGTAATTATATGACAGATGGCATTTCGATAGCTGCATCTTCACATATAGCGTATACTGAAAATAGCAATAATCAAGATTTAGTAAATCAAGCAATGTTAGATTATCTTGGGATAGAAACTTATCATGTAGTTCAAGACCCTAACGGAACTTACATAGACCATATCGATTGTTGGGGTAAATTTTTAGGACCGGATAAAATTTTAATCCGATCGGTACCGCAAAGTCACAGTAGCTATGATGAGCTCGAAGAGGTTGCAGAATATTTCGCAAATCAAACTTCCGGATGGAATCGACCATATAGGGTTTATAGAGTTTATACTCCAAATGATCAACCTTATACAAATTCACTTATATTAAATAATAGAGTATTTGTTCCAATTATCGGTTCTACTTATGATGAAGCCGCATTACAAACCTATCAAGAAGCTATGCCCGGTTATGAAATAATTGGAGTTTTAAATAACACTTCAAATCCTTGGATGGGAACAGATGCTTTGCATTGTAGAACTCATGAATTAGCTGACCCGAGAATGGTATTTATTGGACATACACCTCTTGCATTTGAAGTTAATTATAGAAATTCATATAATATTCAAGCTACAATAAAAGCACTGTCAGGTTTTGATTTACCTCTTGATTCCATTAAAATACATACAAAAATCAATAGTCAAGATTTTCAATCTTCAGTTATGACTATTTCTCCTACTTATGATGATGAGTACATTTATAGCATCAATGAATTAACTCCGGGAGATACATTATACTACTATATTTCAGCGACAGACGTAAGCGGAAAAACTGCATCTCATCCTTATATAGGTCAAGCAGATGCACATAAAGTAATAGTAGCTTCAGACTTAACTCCTCCTGTGATAAATCACGAACCTGTAACTGAACTAAATGACGAAAATACCCCGTTTTTATTTACCGCAACAGTAGTGGATGATTATTTATTAGATAATGTTTATTTTGAATACTATACAGATAATGATGCTAATGTAATTTCAGAAATTATGACAGAAACAGACAATAATATATATACCTATAATCTTGATATTGAAATTGCAGAAATTACTCGATTATATTATAGAATCAAAGCTATTGATGCATCATATGAACATAATGAATCCTTTATGCCTGAAAGTGATTGGTATGCTATCAATATTATCACTACAAATTCAGATAATAATGAAATTTTAACACCCTTTTATGTTTCAGTTTATCCTAATCCGATAATTTTAAATGAAACATCAAATATTAATTTAGACATTAACAGTCATAAAAACTCAAGTGTTAAGATTAATCTATACAATGTCAAAGGTCAAAAAGTATCAGAAACAATGGCAAATTTACAAAAAAATACTTTAAACCAATTAAAATGGGACATATCACAAGCAAAATTATCTAATGGTATTTATTTTATGAAAATTGAAAATGCAGATAAACCTGTGATTAAAAAAGTACTCATTATTAAATAAAACAAAAAATAAAGAGGAGAACATTTGTTCTCCTCTTTATCTATTTAAAATATCTTAATCGGCTGTTCTTCCCAAACTTTTATTCTTGGATTACCTTTTTGTGAAGAAAACAACCTATTTAATTCTGATAATTGATTAGGTAAATCTTCAAAAGAAATGTTTTCTACAAAATTAGTGTTATTATCTATATGATTATGATTTACATTATTTTTTGCATAAATATTAATAATACCACCGTTATTTACAATCTCTCCAAAATGTTTTTTATTCTGAGAAATTAAATTCAAACTACCTTCAACATATATATTTAAAGTTCCACCGTTATTAATAATCTTTGCTTTTGAATCTATAATAAAATCGCCTTTAGTGTAAATATTCATTATACCCTTATTTATTATATTATGATGTAATTCAATTTTCTTTCCGGCAAATAAATTGATAACGTTATTTGAATTATTTGAATTTAAATCGCCGGCTATATATAAATCATTAGTTGCTTTAAAATATAACGGATAAGCTAAATTATTCAAAGCTTCTCCTGCCCCTAAAGCTAAATGATTATCTGCAATAAAAACCTGTGTATTATCCGAATAAGTAATATCTTCAGATGTATTATTTAAAGCACCATTATAAGCATTGATATTAAAATTTTGAGAATTACCCGGACCGGTAGTTGTCCTAATATAATCATCATATAAAGCTACATATTGACCGATACTCATACCTGTTTCAGAAGTAGAATCCCCGGTTGTATAAATCAAATAAGTAATTGCTTCATAAATTCGACCTTC
>JALNXV010000294.1 GCA_023230175.1 Candidatus Cloacimonadota bacterium | reverse complement strand
CGGCATCAATGTACCCTGCAAGAGATTGAATTGCTGAACCCCCACATCAAAACGTGGCATTTCTCATAAGAAGTGCTACGTTTTCATCATATTCTTGAGTTCCTGAGTATTTGGTGCGTTTGTCCTAATGAATTATTGAAATTGAATTTTATTTTGTTGACTTTTCTTCGTTTCATGGTGACAATTATCAGTAAGAAAAAGGAGTATCTCTATGACTTCAAGAGAGAGAGTGCTGGCGGCATGCAAACATCAGCAGCCGGATAGGGTTCCATGCGATGCCTGGTTCAGAGATGACGTAAGACGGAACTTCATGAAGTGGCTCGGGATTAAGGATGTTGAATCATTGTACAAGTTTCTTGGCATCGATTTCAGGACGATCGGAGTACAAGAGATTGACCAGAAATACCTTGCTAAGACCAATGGAGTTCTTGGGGACAACGTGGAGCTTACTGGCGAAAGATTCATCTTTCATGAAAACGGCGTGTTTGAAGATAATTGGGGCGTTATGCGAAAGAACGGAAGCGATGGACTGTACACTGAATGGCTTGACGGACCGCTGGCAGAAGCAGAAAGCTCGGATGACCTGGACAAATTCCCATGGCCGGCAATGGATATCCTTGAATCACAGGAATCCGTGAACAAGAAGGTGGCTGCAATCAGGGCTTCAGGAGACTATGCAATCAGAGGCAGCATCTCCAACCCATACAAGCAGGCATGGCAGATGCGAGGAATGGAGAACATGCTCTGCGACATGATGCTGGAGCCTGAATTCGCTCTGGATCTTATGACAAGGCTCGGCGCCTATTACAAGGAAAAAGGTGTCAGACTCGCAAAAGCAGGAGTCGACATGATCGGAATCGTCGGTGATATCGCAACTCAGCAGACCCTGCTCTTCTCGCTGGATGTGTACCGGACCATAATGAAGCCTGTGCTTGTGGACATGATCCATGCTTTCAGAGAGATCAACCCGGATCTGCTGATGTTCTTCCATAGCGATGGGAATCTCACGATGGTTATGGATGAACTGATTGATACTGGATTCAATCTTGTGAATCCAATACAGCCGGAATGCATGAATGTGTATGAAATCAAAGACAAATACGGAGACAGGATCACAATGCACGGAACGGTTTCAATACAAGAGCTGCTTCCTAACGGGACAGTCGATGATGTTCACAGGGAAATCGGAAAAATCATTGATTACTGCGGCAAAGACGGCGGGCTGGTGATCTGTCCGTCAAATCTTATCCAGAATGACACCCCAATGGAAAACATCCTGGCCCTGTATGAGGAAGTGAATGGGAAGCCATTGAGATAAAGAAAAGAAATTTGCACCAAGGAAATAAAAAGGCGGGCTGCGGCAAGGAAACTTGCAGCAGTCCGTTTTCTATTTGGGAAATAAATATCAGCCTTTGATGCCTGACATTGCAATTCCTTCCATTATGTTCCGGCGGAAAAGCAGGAAGAGGATAAGCGCTGGTATCAAAGCGACGAAGCATCCGGCCATCATGACTCCGTAGTCGGTGATGTATTCATCCTGAAGCAAGGTAAGCCCTATCTCAAGAACGAACATCTCCTTCTTCGTGGCAATGAGAAGCGGCCACAGATAGCTGCTCCATTCTGTCAGGAAAAGGAGAATCGACAGAACTGAAATTGCCGACGTCGACAGCGGCAGGATAATCTTGCGATAGACATAGAAATTGCCTGCTCCATCAATCTTGGCTGCTTCAATAAGAGAATCCGGGATGGACTCCATGTTCTGACGCATGAAGAAAATGCCGAAGCTGCTTATGATGCTGGGAAAGATCAATCCCCAGTAGCTGTTTATTGCCTTCATTGAACGGACAATCATGTAAAGTGGAACAACTGTCGCTTCAAATGGCACCATTATCGTCAGAAGAATAAGATAGAAGAAAACATTCTTAAGCGGGAATTGGAATTTTGCAAAGACGTATCCAAGCAATGACGATCCCATAACTGCAATGACGGTGACGCATACGGCAACTATAAGGCTATTCAGAAAATACCTTGGGAAATACTGATCAGTGAAGATCTTCTGGTAATTTCCCCAGAACCAATTCTCAGGGAAGATAGTCGGAGTGGCCTGATTGATCTCCGCAGGCGTCTTGACGCTTGTAACAAGCATCCAGAACAGTGGAAACAAGGTGATCACAAGGAGAAGAAAAAACAGAACGAGCAGGATTACATCGACAACGGTTATTCTTTTTACTTTCATTGACATGACTTTCTCTCCTATTTCTCTTTTCCAAGATGCATCTGGAGCCAAGTAAGCAGGAAAACTATGATCAGAAGAACAACTGATGCAGCCGAGGCACGCCCCATGGAATGCAACGAGAACCCTTGCTGATAGATGTAATACACTACGGTCTTCATTATGTTGCCAGAACTCTGGCTGCCACTGGTCATGACTATGGCTTGTGTGAATACCTTCACGAACTTGATCAGCGAAACGACAAGCACGAAGAGCGTGATTGGCTTGAGCTGAGGAACAGTAATGTACCTGAACTGAGCCCAGCGTCCGGCTCCGTCGAGGTCGGCGGACTCATAGAGGTCTCTCGGAATAGCTTTAAGGCCTACATAGAACAGCATCATGTTGTACCCCATTTCCTTCCATACGCTGATTATGACAATAGGCCATCGCACTATCTTCTCGTTGTTGATCCAGTCAATCGCATGCCCGCCCAAGGCCTTGAGAATGTAATTGATAACACCAACATTGTAATCGAACAGCATCTTCCACATAAGCGTGGCCGGAACCATGGAAACTATTACAGGAAGGAAGAACAGGGTCTGCGCAACCTTTAGCCCCTTCATTTGCTTCTGATTCACTTCTACTGCAAGAAATAATCCGAAGAATACACTGAAGAACATGGAGAATGCTGCAATGAAACCGGTATTCAGCAGTGATTTCCCGAAGCTCGGATCCGAAAAGAGGTACGCATAGTTGTCAAAGCCAACAAATTTCTTCCCAGGCCTGATCATGTCACGCTTGAAGAAACTGGTGATGATGGTATCTCCGATAGGAATGAATCTGATTATTGTAAAAAGAGCCATTATCGGAATCAGAATGCTGAATACAAATATCAGATCAGAACGTCTTTGCCTGTTTACCAAAGGTCTCATGCTTCTCATGCCTCCATTCAAAAAACCTTGAGACGGAAAGAATGCTTCCCGTCCCAAGGAGAAATTCAGATAGACGGGAGATTATTCTCCGTATTCGTCGTAATCCTTGTAGATGTCATCCACGACCTTGGCAAGAGCAGCGATTTCTGCCTTGATTCCCTCTGGATTGTCCAGGAGCTCAGACTTGGCAAATATATCAGGGAGCATCTCACCGAGCTTCACCTGAATCGTGTCGTAGGCATTCTGCACTGGAACGGTCTTCATCGTAATTCCGGTGAAATCATAAGCTGGAAGGAGTCTTTCATCCAAGCCAAGGGCAACGTAATCAGTATCAGTGTATGGGCTTACTCCGCCTCTTTTGCTGATCTGGTCATTCTGCATTTCGCGGCTTGTTGCAAGCTTCACGAATTCCTGAGCATAGAACTTGTTCTTTCCATCCCTCGGAACATAAAGGTTGAGGGTGATGAGGAATGTTGCGTGAGCCTTAGGTCCAGCTGGCATCGGAGCGGCAACCCAGTTGATATCCGGGCCGTTCTTCTGAATGCTAACCGATGAGCTTGGCTCTCTCATGTTGATAGCTGTCTTTCCTGCGGAGAAGGCAGAAGTGTCCTTCTGGCTGGCGAAATCATCTACTTTGTACTTGTAAAGCATGTCAATGTAGAGCTTGAGGGCATTATAGCCGCCTTCATTGTTGAATCCGCAATGATACTTTCCAGGCTGAGTCGTGCTTTCTTCATAAAGATCCACGCCATTTGCAAGAAGTGCAAGGACCCACCACTTCTGGGTCGTTCCGCTTGGGTTTCCACCAAGTCTCATTGAGAAGCCGCTTACAGCGATGGAGCCATCAGCATTGCGCTTGGTCATCTTGACTGCATCTTCAATCAATTCGTCATAAGTCTTTGGAATGCTCTCGATTCCTGCTTCCTTCATCATGTCGGTGTTGTAGAACATCAGCTCAAAGAACGGTGCAACAGGAACTCCCCACATCTTTCCATCATAAGTCAGGCATCCTTTGAATGCTGGATTCATGGAATTAACAATCTCATTCAGAGCTGCGGTGTTTTCATCAAAATAGCCAGCAGTGACGTAAGGTGTAGCCCAGGAATCCTCGATTTCCATTACGTCTGGAACATCGCCTGATGGAAGTGCAACTGCAAGCTTCTTCACGAAGTCCTGAATCGGCATATACAGGATGTCGACTTTCTGAACTTCCGGATACATCTTCTGGAATTCTGGGATAACTGTTTCGTTTTACCAGTCAACCATTGTCTGTGAGCTGTTCCAAAGAGTAAGGGTCACTGGCTTGGAAGACCTCTCGGCCTCCGCAGGTGCAGCCTTTTCTGAGCTTCCGTTTGCAAAAGCGAATGATCCGATTGCAAGAATCAGCACTGCCAGCAACAAAACTTTAAACGCTTTCTTCATTATCTACCTCCGTGTAGCACAATATGGAAACAAGAATCAGATTAAAATTGAAATCTGTTTTTATTTTCAATTGTTTTTCATATTAGAGCATGCTTTTTTATCATTGTCAAATTAAAATTTAGTTTCATTTTAATAAAAAAATACGGAAAATTGCATTGTAA
>JALNXV010000018.1 GCA_023230175.1 Candidatus Cloacimonadota bacterium | reverse complement strand
CTCTTAAATCTAAGATATCCTCATCTTTTAAATAATCATCAATAGCTTTACTAAAGTTATCACTATAAAACTTCTCTATTTTTAAGTTATTAAAACTCTCACCTTGCTTTAATTTATAATCAGGAATGTAGTGAACTATCAATATATTTAATAAATGAATTAATAAAAACACCTACTAATGAATCTTTACTAATATTCATTAATTATTCTAAATATTGATTTAATAAATGAATTAATATCTTAGCAATTGTATTATAACAAGTATACATAAAAATTTATTCCACTTAACAAATCAAATCATTCTGATTTCCCTATTTTATCAATACCACTTTTGATGATTTCTACTATATTTGTTTGCCCAGAGCCAGAATTTTCATTTTCAATGTATCCACTTGGTGAAATTGCAAATATTGATTTAGTCGTTTCCATAAGTATTGCATCTCTTGTATGGTTATCATTAGAAGCTTTCACAAAAGCTTGAAAGGTTAAAAGTGCATTTGCACGATGTTTATTAACAGTTACTTGATGCATAGTAGCTCGATACATTTTCCCAGACCATAAAGTAGCAGTAAAAAATACTGTAATGATGATCAATTTAGTTGATAAAACTTGAACTATTTGAGCAGTACTTGAATCTTTAGGAATATCTAAAATCCAATAAGATAGCAATGTAATAATAAATGTTGCAACTGCTAATCCAATAGTTGTTATTAGCCATTTCCTAGCTGTACTTTCCAATATCTCAGCTTCACTTTTAAAATTTGATGAAAAATGTGATACTCCCACACTCGCAGATGCTTCTTTTGCTGCTTGTACAACACTATCAATCTCAGATTTTTTTGTTTTTACATCCACTTTTGTTTGTTCTAAAACATTTGAAGCTTTTTTTACAGAGTCATTAAGTGACTCGATATTTTTTTGAACATCCCCTTTTTGATAAGCAAGATATGGTATCCAAAGATGTGTAGCTATATAAAATGCATCGATTTGTGATTTTATAGAGTTTACATAGCTATCTCTAGTACTTTTTGCATTTTGTTGTTCGATATCAAATTTTTTAATAGCATCTATTGTTTTCTTGGGAGCATCAAGCCCTGTTGTTATTTTAGTTATTTCTGCATCGGGTAAAAGATTTAAAGGTAAAATTTTAAGATGATTTAACATTTCAAAAAGTTTTTTTAAGTCATCTTCAATATCTTCAAAATTAAACTTACCCCATTCACTAGAATTTATTAATGAAGGTATGGGAAATTCTATTGTCTCATCTATTAATTTTAATAATTTATCTACATTTTGTTGTGATGCCATGTTTACTCCTATAAATTTGAACTATGCTGCTAGTTCTTCTAAAATATGTATAACTTCCAAAATTTCATCTTGCTCATTTTCACTTAGACTATCATATTGACTAGAAAGTGGGTGATTATCATTAATTAAAAAGTCTTTTATACTAAATACTGCTTTTTTAATATCAATATACCGTTTATCAAAAACTATATTTTTAAGTCTATTCATTAACTCAACTTGTTTTTGAGTGTATTTTTCTTTTGAGAGAAAATTATCAAGAAGTTTATTCGCTACCTCTTTATCTGTTTCATTGATGATATTTTTTATCATGACCTCAAAATCGTTATTATCATTGATTTGATCTTCTATATTTTTTTCAGCTTTAAAAATATATTGTCGTATATGCTCTATATCTTGACTTGTTATCAACTCACTATGTTGCAATTTTTGAATAATAAGCAGCTTATCCATATACTCTTTAAATCTTTTTTGCACCTCAGTTTTGATAGAAGCTTTATCAATATAGTCATCACTATTGATATCTCTAACCTCTTCAATCTTATCTTTGAAATTTGTCTCAACAGGATTGCCGCCACCTCTTTGCACAGAGAGGTCAGCTATGTGTTGAAGTTCATTTCTTATCTCTTCTAAATGCTCTATATTTCTAAAATCATACTCTTTGTTTAAAATTTTATTGATTGTATCAATTTTGTTTTTTACAACATTTACGGTTCTCTCTTTTGATTTAAGTATCAAACATCTTTGCATCAGAGCATTTGTATATTTTGCATTATCTTTATTAGCTAAAACTTGCTCTTGTGAGTTTAAAATCTCCATTTGAAATCTTTGCACTTCCAATGGCTCAACATCTTCTACATAAACAGAGATTTTCTTCAAATCATCATAAATTTTATCTGTTATGATATTTAGATCTTGATTTTGCAACTCTTCTATGATAAATCTATCTTTTTTGAGTCTATAATCTCCCAAATCCAGATTATCAACCTGCGATTTTGTTTTCTCTACAAGTGTATCTTTAAAGCTTCCATTCTCAAGAGTTCTTATGATATTTGCCCTTTTTAAAAATAGCCTTTCAACCAATGAGATACTTTGAGTTGATGCAATCCCTTCAGGTGATAGTCCAAAAAATGAGAAGTTCATCCCAAAATCAAAGATATAAAACTCTTTTTTATGCTCTCCATCTCCAAAAATATTAGGACATAGTCTAGTTCCTCTTCCTATCATTTGCCAAAATTTTGTTTTTGATTTTACAGGTTTGAAAAATACAAGATTCAATATCTCAGGCACATCAATCCCCGTATCAAGCATATCTACACTTATGGCGATTTGCGGATTTTTATTTGGATTTTTGAAGTTATCCATGAGCTTATCTTTATGAGATATCTCACTATGGATAATCTCTGCTTCATCAGTTCTATGTGGATAAACTAAATCAAAAATCTTTTTAATGTATTCAGCATGTCTTTTGTTTTTTGCAAAGATGATAGTTTTACCAAGTTTATTACCATCTTCTATTTTTAGCCCATACTCATGCAAATAGCTTAGTACTTTTTCGTTTGTCTCTTTGTTTAAGATTCTTTCATTTATCTCACTTGATGAGATCTCCTCTTCATCTTCCTCAAACTTTTCTTCATACTCCTCTTTTTCTTCATCACTTAAATCAGCGTACTTTATCCCTCTTTTTACTATTCCTAAATCTATTTCTTTACCACGAAACGGTACAAGATTTCCATCACTTATAGCCTGATCTAGTGGATAAGCATCCGTTGGCTCTTTATCTCCCGTTTGAAAAAACTCATATGTGTTTCTATGTACTTCTTCTGTAGGTGTTGCCGTAAGACCTAGTATAAACGAATCAAAATACTCAAATATCGCTCTATATTTTTTGTAAATCGTTCTATGAGCTTCATCTACGATGATTAAGTCAAAATAAGCACTATTATATTCACCCTTTTTTATAAGGTTATGCACCGTTTCGTATGTTCCAAAATGCAACCTTGCATCAAGGTCTCTCTCTTCTACAAGGTTTGTACATGTTTCACTTAGGTATTCATTGAAGTTATTTTTTGCTTGTTTTACAAGTTCAACTCTATCCGCTAAAAATAAAATCTTTCGCACCCAGTCAGCACGAATCAGTACATCACTCAAACTTGCACTTACCCTTGTTTTTCCAGTACCCGTTGCCATTACAAGCAAAGCTCTCATTTTATAAGCTTCATACTCTTTTAAAACACTCTTTATTACTCTTTTTTGATAGGTTCTATCTGTGATAGCTTCATTTATAGGGTAAGTTGATGGTTTATTGTTTTCTATCGCACTTCTTTGCAGAAGTATTCTTTTTATCTCATTTTTAGGGAAAAAGCTATGAATCTCTCTAAATGGATAGATACCATTTGTGTACTCTATCACCTTACCATTGGTTACAAAGATAAGCACATCTTTATCAAACTCTTTTTTTAAAGCTTGTGCATAGAGTTTTGCTTGATATTTTCCAGCACTTACACTTTTTGAGTATTTTTTGGCTTCTATGACAGCAAGTGGTGTATCATCCTCATCCCAAAGCACATAATCAGCAAAACCCTTACTTCCATCTTCTAAAGTAAGCTTATACTCTATATCTTTTTTCTTTTTGAAGTTTTCAGTATCAAAGCCAGCTTCTTTTAACTCCAAGTCAATAAGCAAGGCTCTAGTTTCTGCCTCATTGATGCCCTCAAGTGTTTTAACTCTTTGTTTTTTGGCTTTTTTATCTTCACTTGGTTTTGAAGCATTAGCAGTTTTTAGAATTTCTAGCTCTTCTAAAAGCTTTTGATTTTCCTCTTCAAGTCTTTTTTGCTCTTCTGTGATTTTGAGCACATCTTCAAGTGACTCTTTTACAGGTTTTGCGATCTTTGTTTCATCATAGTTTTCATACACTTCATAATCACTATAAACCTCTACTATCCATCTTTGAAATTTAAACAAACACTTATTTGCATAAAGGCTCTCTTTAGCTGTTAATGGGATATTGTGTTTGGCATGTGTTGCATTGTTGCCTATCTTTCTAATGACATGAAGTTCATCTATGATTTCAGTTGGCAGTATTTCACTAAATGTAGGATGAGTGATAAGCTCAAAAGTATTAAGCTCATAGAGTAATTTTTCATCTAAATCTTCATCAAGGTTATAGACAAATTTTACAGAGTTCTCTAGTGCTTTTCGTGCATATATTGCAGATACTTCTGGGTCTTCATATATGTTTGATTCAGACTTTATAGACTCATTGGCTAGAGGTTTAAACTCATGCTGTAAAAATGAAAAATTACTCATATCTTAACTCCTATTCACCAAAGCTTTGTTGCAATAGTGCTTGAAAATTATCTTCTAGTTTTTCAAGCTCTTGCTCATAAAGTGATTTTTGTTCTTCAATTTTTTCTATTATTTGAGCAAATTTGTTTTGTAAATCAATTGAAGGCAGTGGAATTTCTAAATTTTGTATATTTTCTTTTGTCAATGCTTCTCTTGTCGCTCCACCAGCTGTTGCGATATGCATTAATTTATCTTTATAGTTAGAAATAAATAAGTGCATTAAATATTTTGAATTAACATTTTCATCAGTTCTAATTATTGCGACATGTTGGTTAACTCTAGCAGGCAGTACATCTTCAGGAACAATAGCACATCTACAAACTGATGCTCCAGTAATATTTAGTAATACATCATTTTTTTCTACTATAACATTAGATAATCCTTTAGCTTGCACATCATCTATAAAAGCTAAGTCTTTATACTTAAATTTATTATCATGAATATTTAAACTTCTAATTAAAGAAATACCTTCACTTTTGTAGGAATCTTTACCGCCTTTTGGCGTAGAACCGCTTCCTATTTTTGTAGTGATATCATCTAGTTTTTCAATATCCCACCCTTTCTCATTACTAACAGGGTCGCCGAACATATCAATAAACATAGATTTTGCCAACTCATCAAGCTTTGCGATTGACTCTTTTCTAAGGTCAATCAGCTCCTGAGCTTTATCTAATGTTTTTGCAATTTGTTTTTGTTCTTCGAGCTTGACAATTGGCATAAAAATTTTTTTAATATGACTTGGTCCAAAATTTAATTGTGCTGAACCAGTAATTAATTTTTGAAGTTGCTCCTTAAATAGTCTTGTCATTAAGAAATAATAAAAATATTTAATATTTAAAATATCCTCATTTAAAGTTCTAAATCTCATTGTGCTTGTATTTAGACAAAGTGGTAAATGTTTTTCTTCTGCAAATACAATTTTATTATGAAAATTATCAACTACAATTCCAGAACAACAAATAAGTAAATCTCCATCTTCTACTAGAAAGTGACTATATTTTCCAAATGCTTCTTCTTCAGATATAAATATACTAGTAGTATCTAAATTTAGTTTTTTGTCATTTATATTTCCAACATTTAATAGCTTTACACCAGTATGTTTAAACTGATTTTTTCTAACACCTGGACCTTCTTGAAAGAAAAGTAAATCTTGTAAATTTTTCCAATTACTTTTCATTTACTAACTCTTTCAACTCTTCTAGTCCAGTAGTGATTTTATAGTTTATAGTTTTCAAATCTTCTATGATTTTTGCAGGTTTATCGTAAGAGATAGTTTCATAAACCACCTCTTTGTATCTATTGATACTTAGGTCGTAGTCGTTGTTTTCTATCTCAGTTATTGGCACAAAAAAGCTTTTATCAGTTCTAGCTCTATTTTGTTCGCTCTCAAGATTTTTAAATCTCTCTAGGATATCTGGTATATCACTTCCATCACATGGAGTTCTGTTGTCGTTGAGAGTGTATCCATCATTTTGCATATCATAAAACCAAACTTTATCGTTTTTATGTCCGTTTGTTTTTGTAAAGATGATGATAGCTGTACTTACTCCAGCATAAGGTTTAAATACACCACTTGGCATAGAGATGATAGCATCAAGCTGTTGATTTGATACTATTTCCCTTCTTAGTTCTTTGTGTGCAGTAGTTGAGCCAAAAAGTACACCATCAGGCACAATGATAGCAGTTCGCCCACCAGTTTTAAGTGCTTTTAGTATGAGTGATACAAATAAAAGTTCTGTTTTTTTAGTCTTTGCCACATCTAAAACAGCTTTTGATACCTCTTCATAGTCAAGGGAACCTTTAAAAGGTGGATTTGCTAAGATTAGATCGTATTTGTTTTCCTCTATTAGATCAAATTTTGCTAGTGCATCACTGTTTGAGATATGAGCTGATTCTATTGAGTGAAGCATCATATTCATAGATGCGATTCTAGCCATTGAGATATCAAAGTCATTTCCATAAAATAACCCCTCAAACTCTTTTGAGCTTAGAGTATCTAGTATCTCACCTCTTTGCTCTTTGATGTACTCTATAGAATTTATCAAAAATCCAGCTGTACCACATGCAGGGTCGTAGATCTTAAAATCTTTTGTGATAGTTGCATGTGAGAGCATCATCTCAACCATCATTTTTATGATGTGTCTTGGTGTTCTAAACTGCCCGTTTGTTCCAGCAGTTGCAAGTTTACTAAGTAGATATTCGTATAAATCACCTTTGATATCTTTATCTTCAAGGTTTAGTTTATCTATCATATCTACTACTTTTTGCAGTAATTTAGCTGTAGGAATTAAAAATGATGCATCTTTCATGTAGTTTGAAAATGCTGATTGTTCATCCGAAAGGGATTTGATAAAAGGAAACATCTCTGTCTGAAATGTGCTAAACATATCTTCGGCTGCTTTAGAAGATACATTTTGCCATCTTAGGTGTTCGAACTCTTTTGTAAATATATCTTTTACATTTTTATCAAGCTTTTTCTTTTTGTCTATTTTGATTTGTGCTGTATCTAAGCTTTTGATAAAAATCAAAAATGTAAACTGTTCAACAACTGTTAGAGGGTTTGAGATACCTCCTGTCCAGAATGTTTCCCAGATTTTATCTACTTGGTTTTTAAGTTCGTTCGTTATCATTTATTTCTTCCTTTTATGTTTTATGCTGTAATTATAAATATATTCATAGACATTATTTGTCATTTTCAAGATATTGTTTTATCTCACTTCTAAATCTCTCTTTCCACTCTACGGGTTCGATTATCTTTAGATGTGGAAACCATTTTTTTACAAGTAACACTATCTCCATGTAGTTGGTTACATAGTATGTAAGCTGTGCTGTACCATCAGGTAGCTCTTTGTACTCTTGTGATGGTAAGTGTTTTTTGAGTTTGAAAAACTCCTTTCCATACTCTGAGATAGAGATTTTTACTTGTTTATACTCACTATCAAACCATGCAAAAGGTGTTTGAAACTCTTTTAAAAACTCATAAGCTTTTGAGATGGTTGCTGTTTCGTTATACTCGATTGTTAAAGCTTTATACTCTTGGATGTAGTTGATTCTAAGAAATTTAAAGCCACCGTTTAGCTCTTCATTTGTAAGTATTGCAAGATAAAGATTGCCCTCCATAAATACTATTTGAAGTGGTTTTGCATCTGTATAGTTGATGTTTTTGTATGTAAAATTTACTTTTCTTTTTTTTGTGATGCTTTGCTCTATCTCTTTTAAAAGATGATTGTTTGAAAAGTCTTCAAGCGGGTTGTTGTGAAAATAATACAGCTCTTTTGATTTTTGTGAGCTATTTTCTATCTCATTTTTTAAATCACTATCAAGTTTTTCATAATAATTTGGAAGTATCTCTTTTAAAATCTTTACATAGCTAAGAAGCTCTTTTTTATCTGTAAAATTCAATGATTGTCTAAGCACTTCTTTGTTTACAACTTCATAACAACCTCTTGAGCTTTTTTTAAAGATATCTACATCAAACTCTTTTTTAAAAAAGTATTGGATTGTTTTGAATTGTCGCAAGTTTGAGCGTTCTGATTTATCATTATTTAAAATTGTATTTAATTGATTTGTGCAAATAGAATTATTTTCTATAAGGTATTTTAACAGTTTTAAAGTTTCTAGGGATGTATCGTGAATGTCGTTCAACTCTACACCTCTATTTTATTATGTAACATAAAAAGTGGGTCTTCTTCTCTATAGTTATTCATATGCTTTGATTGCGTTTCTTTATCTAAAAAGCTCCAAGTTGTTTCTTGGTTTGAACCGTCTGATATATCAAAGCTATGTGAAACTGAAAATCCTATGCTTTCAGTCATAATAAACCTATCGTGAAACTTATGAGCATCTACTTTTGAATCATCCCAGATGTAAACTGTATAAGTGTGCTTATATTGACTTTTTAATGTTGTTAAAAAAGTTTGAAAGTTGTAGTTACTTCTATCATCATATCTTGTGTGAATCTCTATTTTGCAACTGTTTTGTGCAAAATTCACTCGATTACCCATGATTTCCGAACATAGTCTTAGAAAGTTTTGATATTTAGTTATATATTCAAAATATGGGTCAATGATAACAAGCTTTGAAGAGTAAGGCATAAAATTATTAAAAAAAGGTAACAAACTTGATTTTGTTTTTGTTAATGTCAAACTTCTTTTATTTTTAATGGTATCCCATTTTGTATCTTCTTCTATGATATCGTTAATTGATTCGCAATTTTCATTTAAACTTGATTTATAACTATCTTTTAGCTCATCATCTGTTATGACAAAATCTATTAAATTTGAATCTAATGCTTTTTCTGACACCTTCATCCAATCATCTGAAGTATTCAGACTAAGACTATGATTAGTTTGTTTGATGATTTTTTTTTGGTCTTTTAGATTTTTGAGCAGTACTTGAAATCTATCTCTGTTTTTTTGCTCGATTTTACTAATATATTGAACTAGAATAGTTTTACTCCAGTTCGCTCCTTGATACTCTACAACAAATATTGGATTTGCGATAGAATCTTTCATAACACTTATAATGTTTTGTTTATTGTTTCTATCTTCAAAGACATTTGGTGTTAATACAAAGTTTGAAATCATACTCCAAACCTTTCGTTATATCCTTCTTCAAAAAAGCCACCTGGCCATTCATCAATCAAATCACCCTCATAATTTAAGTCTATTTTTTTAATAACAGAACCCGACACATTTTGAGCAGGCATAACAAAAAGAATTTGCACATCATTTGGAGTAATTGGTGTTATGCCATCTGGTAATTCACCATTTGTTGTCTCTCTTATTCTTCTCATTATTCTAAGAAGCAAATGTTCACTATGGGTTTCTATTAGATAAGTATTGTTGTTTTCTTTTAGTGCTGTTTCAATAAAAACATCAGCAATTTCTGATTGCAGTGCTGGATGAAGATGAAGTTCTGGCTGCTCTATTGCTATAACTGCATTTTTAGATGCATAAGCACTTACAAGGACTGGTAAAACTTGACTGATACCAACTCCAATATCTCTGTGGCTTACAGTAGTTCTATCGTTATTTAAGTCTTCAATTATAAGTTCTTCAATAGTTTGCTTTGAGAATTTATCTGCGATATATGATATGAGTCTATCTTCTTTAAGAGCATCATATTCTTCAAGTAGTTTATTTGTAAAATCTTCAAGATAATCATAAAATTGTTCATCTTCAAGCTCAAACAACTCTTTGAGGTCATGTTCATAAGCACCTGGATTTGAAATAATATTTAATAAACTCTCTAGATAATCTTTTGGATCTAAATATTTTTTTACAGATAGTTCATAACCAGTTTTTAGTTTAGAATCTTTACCGCCAAGCCATTTATTTACTTTATCTCTTACATTCGCATCTTTTTTCACTATATTCCAAGCATTATAATCCATATCTTCAGATGATTCATTTGTTAGAGATATATCTCTTGTTGGGTATGATCTGATTGGTCCTAGATAAATAATATTTTTGTAACTTGAGTTTATTATTTGAAAAATTTCATTTAAGCTATTAGCTATAACTGAGCCTCGCTCAATTTGGTCTAATTTGATTTGTGAAGAGATGATATTTTCTAATTCTATAATAGCTTTTTGTTCTTTTTTTGTTATTGGCTCATCATTAAAATGTTCTAGTATTATTTCACTCGTTGATTTGTTTCTTTGAAACTTATAGCTATAGTTTTCTACTATATTTTGAACACTTAACGACAACCAATAAGCATTTCTTTGCAGCTGTTTTCTATTTTCGCCATCTACAGATATTTCTAAAATGAGTTTATAGTTTTCTAGTTCAACTTCTAGATTTAAATTTCTTGTTGCATACTCTTTTTTGTGTAAATACTGTTTATATCCACCCAAATCTAAAAGTTCACCGCCTATTGTAAAGCTACTTAAATCACATTTACCAGTCTTTAATAACTCACTTATAAATAAATATCCATGAATAACACTTGATTTTCCAGAACTATTTGCACCATAGATAAGAGTGATTGGTTTTAGTGGTATTTTTTGTTTTGAGCCAAATGATTTAAAATTTTCTAACGAATATGATAGCAATTTAAACTCCTAATAAAACTGGTTAAAGATAGATTTTGATAAGTTTTGATTTTCATCATTTAATTTAGACAAAGTTTGTTTGATATTATCTAAATCATTTTTGTATTCTTCAAACTGGTTTTGTGTTTCAATTGGTGGTAAATCTATCTTTAGCTCTTTGATAAATGCCGTACTTAAAGATGCTATTGTTGCTCCAACTGCATTTGCTTCAAAGTATTCTTTTTTATTCAAAAACCATTGATACACAAAATATGGTTTTGCTTTATTAATGTCAACTTCTATAGCAACTAATGTAGGAGAAATAGCAATTTTAGAACCTGCTAAAATCACTTTTCCAATAGTTCCACGAACAGAGAGTAAAATTGTATTTGCTTCTACAATTGTTAAATTGTTCTGATATGCAAAATCTTCACTTATCATCACCTCTGATGAATCAATATAATCTGTTGTACATCTAGTGATATCAGTTATATTTACAAAAGGTATCTCACCATTTTCAATATTATCTTTTGGAAGAGGTTTCCCTAGACGAATTGATGCTATTTGATCTAATTGAAAAGTTTGTAAACTTATTTGTCCATGAGCTAAATTGTTTCTAACTTTTTTAATATTTGAAATCGATTCAAGTAATAATTTAGCACCCACTTCTACTTTTTTTATTAACTCTTCAGGATGTTGAATTGGTGTAATAATTTCCTCTAAAGGTTGATATCTCTTAAAATCTAATATATAGTTATTTTGTAGAATTTCTTCTTTTGAAACTAGAATAGAATTTTTTATATCATCTAAATCAAGTCTATCAAGTTCAAATCTACAAGCTTCAACATTATCAACAAATTTACTAAAGTCATCTATTGGAAATTGTTTATTATCTTGAAAATTAACCATTAAAATTTCGTTGTTGTAATTATCATTTTTAAGAATTAGTAAACTTACATTTACACCTGCATAAGGTTTAAAAACTGCACCTAAATTAATAACACATACTAATTTGTCGAAAATGTATCTTCTTGCACTATCTGATTCTTTATTCGTCTGATTCAAAAAGCTATCAGGAACTATAAGAGCACACTTTCCATCATAAGTTAAAGAGTTTAATGCCTTTTGAATATATAAATTATGTGACATAGTTGCTTGTATTGGAAAATCTACATCACAATCCCATTTTGAGATTCTTTGTCCAAAAGGTGGTATTGCAAAAACAACATCAAATTTGTTATTCAATTTTGAATTGTATTCGATGAGGGGATTATTTTGAATCAAATCTACATGAGTATTATCACTTAATAAAAGCTCTAAATACCTAAGAGGTAAATCATTGTAGCTTTGAATAAATCCAACATTGTTATGAGAGTCATTACCTAGTAAAGATAAAAAATTACTTCCAGCAAGATTTAAATCTAAAACTTTATCGTCTAATTTGATATCTAATAATCTGATGATATTTTTTTGAATTTGGACATCAAGTGTTTTAAGATACCCTAATTTAAAGTCATTTGATAGATTAGCAATAAACTCAATGATATCTTCATTTTCAAAATATTCAACTATATCAACAAATTTTCTAAATGCTGAATCATCAATATCTGTAAAAGGTATATGCATATTTTTAAACACTAAAGATAGATTATGATCAATTGTTTTGTTATTTTGTAAAGACGGTAGATACTCATATATAAAGTATTCTTTTTTTTCAATAGAATTAATTAAATTATCCCATAGTCTTCTAAAATCTAAACCATAGTAAAATTCTTTTTTTGAAAGAGTTTTTAAAATTAATAAATTAATAATAATTTGATACGAAATGTTTTTTGGTAAGTAAAAACTATTTATAGCATCATTTATATTTCTTCTCATTTTTCACCTTTTAAATTATTTGGTGTAATTGTATAAATATCTACTGACAAATAATGTCAATTTTAGCATATTATTCTTTTAACTTTCTAGACTGGATATAATTATTTAAACTTTGCCTTGTACCCATACCAATTATTTTACTTATGCTAGATATTGAAACATTTTTATTTAATAATTCTTTGATTGTATCTAAATGTTCATCATATTTTGATTTCACAATAGTGCCTTTTTTTCTACCAAGTTTAACACCTTGTGCTTTTCTTTGTGCTAATGCTGATTTTGTTCTTTCACTAATAAAATTTTTTTCCATTTGTGAAAAGCCACTTAATAAAGTAAGTAACATATCATTAATAGGATTTGAAATATTGCAGTCAATTATCAAACCATCCTTAATAATATGTAAAATAATTCCTTTTGATTTTATATCTTCTATTATTTGAAGGACTTCGACAGTGCTTCTTCCTAATCTATCAAGTTTTGTAACAATAAGAACATCACCTCTATTTAATTTATTTAATGTTTCATCAATTAATCTCTCTTTTTTATTTTTAGTTGTTGAAATCTCAATTTCAATAATCTTATCAATTAACATATTATTTTTGTGAGCATATTCAAAAATTTCATGTCTCTGATTTTTTAGAGATTGTAAAGAAGTAGAAACTCTTGCATAACCATAAAATAGGGGAGTTCTCATTTTGTAACCTCTATAATGTAAGTTTAGATACTAAATTATATCTAAACTTTACAATTTTAATTATTTTATAATTATGTATTTACTTTACAAAATAGCAATTTTAAATGTTCATTTATACTTACTTATTTTATATTATAAATAATTTCTGTTTTTAACTTCTGTTTTTTTATCTCTTTAATTGAAAGATTATCAATATTTATATTCATTAATTCATCTATACTCTGAATATTATTTTGAGCTAATAACCTTAAAATTATACCTCTATATGCTTTTGCCCAATGGCTAACAACTTTACCATCTTTTATAAACTTCATTGTTGTATATGGTTTCTTTATTGTATAAAATTTTTCATAGAATCCCGCTCTTAAATCAACTATATCATCATCTTTAAGATAATTATCTAATGAATTAGAAAATTTTTCATTATAAAAATTTTCTAATTCAAAATCTCCAATTTTTTCATTTTGTTTTAACTTATAGTCTGGAATTCCCATATCACCTGCAAGAATTGGACCCATTAAATTCGAAAAGATAACTACATTTTCATCAATGTATGTCTTTTCAATATTTTTTAGAGTTGAATATTTTAGATAGTCAAAAGCTACTCCATCATATCTTTCTATAACTTTCATAATTTCTTTTTCTAGAAGATTTCCTTTATAATAATCAATCATATCTTCTTTTTTAGTTCCAAATAATTTTTCTAATTTTCCATTTGATGCATTATTAATAAAAGTTTGATATAAATTTACTACTTTTATTCTTTCTTCAAATAATTCTGGAAAAAGAAAACTGTTTTTGTTAATTTTTTTAGTTTCTCCACCTTTAAATTTTGTTTCACTTGGTGAGAATAGGATTTTCATTTTTATACTCCAATTTTAATTTTTTATTTTCAAGTAATTTCAATAAATTTTCAAGTTCTTGTTTGTTTTTTTCATTTGTTTGCCAATTAATTGATATCTTTTGATAAGTTGGTAAAAACCACTTTATAATTTCTTCGTTATTTAAATCTTCAATTTCTTTATAAGAATTATTATTTATAGTATATTTTATAATTTTATTTGCCATGATGTTAGTTAAATCCACTACTGTTTCATTATCATATATTTTTCTTTTGTAAGTCTCAGATAATATCTCTAGATATCCATGTTCAATATTAAGAGATTGTATTAAAGCAAAAATAGAGTCTTCCATTTGATTTGAATAGCTAATCAAGGAAGTATCATTTTCTTGATTAGTTAATTTATACTTTGAATCATGGTATGATGAATCTGCCAATGATAATATCTCTAACCAAGCTGTAAAATCTTCAATTTCATTGTTCATCTGCTGTTTTAATTTTGAATTATTTTGATTATTTCCTTCTTCTCGATTTTTAATTATCATCTCACTATATTTTTTTACTCTAGCCATTGATAATTGCATTTCCAAACCAATTTCTTGAGTAAACATATAATTTGTTATGAAGTATGGGCACAAACTGCATCTTCCAATTATTTCAGAAGGACATTGAGTTTTTGTACAAATTCCTGTTCTTAAAGGTTTCCAATATGCTGGTTCAGACTCTGAAATTTTTGCTAATGTAATTTCATCTTTCGAAGTTAGTTCTCTATTTTGTGGGTTAAAGAAATTATAATTATTTAATATTTCTAAAATAATTTCTGGATTTTTTGATTTGATATTATTTTTTAATATTTCTTTTTTTATAAATAATTGACTTACTTCATGCATATTTATATTTTCTGTAATATCAATATTATGCTTACTTAGCCAATTATTAACTAATTCTTTTTGATTTATATGGTAATAAATAGTTAAAATTGTATTAAAACCACTATGCCCACTTAGCATTCTTACCAATTCTAAAGGCATTCCTGCTTTAATATTTCTAGTAATTCCTGTATGTCTTAATGAGTGAATGTCATATTTTTTCTTAAAAGTATTTATTTCACCAATTGTTAAATTATCTAATTCTTCTTGTGTTTTTGGTAAATCCACTTCTTCGCTGTAAACTAGAAATTTATCTTTATTCTCTTGATTAAATTCCATTTGAGCTTGAATTAACACTTTTGTCCAATAAAGCATATGCTGCCTTTCTGTATATGCTCCTGTACCGTCTGCATTTGGAAATAATGGTAAAATACCATCTTTTAATGTTATATCATCAGGATAATATTTTTTTAAAAATGGGAAAAAAGCTTTATTATATTCTATTAAATTAAATAAAAAAGATAACTCACTTTTCCAAATATTAGGAACAATAAAAGGTTCTTTTCTTTTTTTGTTTTTATCACTAACAAAATGAAATCCTTTTATATTACCTCTATCCCCTATTACCAATAAGGAATCTCTGTCAATTAATCTTAACGATGCCCCTCTTGTAGGAATTCTTAAATGTAATTTAATAATTAATGGCTCAAAGGGAACAACTCTATCAAAATATTTCCACCATGTAGTATTTAAAGAAACTTTGTGATTATTGAAGTAATTACTTTTAGGTGGTCTGTTGGTTACGATATCATCTATTTTATAAATGATTTCTTCATCTTCAATTGCTTCTCTTTTTGAAGGTACTGAAATATTGTAATTTGGAAGTTTTCCTTTTGTAAAAACATTTTCATATCCAATTGTATTAGAAAATATTTCCAAAAAGATTGAAATTTTGCTACTTTTTGTATTATCTGATATTTCTAAACTATTAATATATTCTTGATAAGTATATATTTTTGAGTTTGGATAATCAAATAGTTTTGTTAAATTATCTTTATTTAGAATCATATTTGTATGAAATTTATCTACAAATTCTAAAAAGTTAACTATTTTTGAACTAGTACTTTTATAATAAGTTTTTGGTATTGATGTTTGATTTAATTTAACTTTTCTATTCATATGTTCATTACATATGGTTATGAAATCTTGATAGTTTTTATTTTTCATATAAAAATAATAATCACTTGTAAATTGATTTGTATCTTTAAAAATATTTATATTTGCACCCAATTTATTAAAAATTTTTTTTATCAAATTAGCTTTTGTTGCATCAAACATATTTATTTTATTAAAATATTCATCTGTAATTGTTTGTATCTTAGTATTAAAATTATTCAGGCTAAAACAAAATAAATAAAATAATCTTTTGATTTTTATTTCTTTATCATTTAAAATATTCCTCTTTAAAGCATCTTGGTAACTTTTATTAATAAAAAATTCTGATTCAAATAGAGATAACTCTTTTTGGACTTTTTTGGAATCATACATATTTCTATAAACAAATTCAAAAGAAAATAGTATTTGTTTTTTTATATATAAGAAAATTAAAAATCCTAACAACATGTTTTGTCTATGAATACCATATATTTTATCATTGGCTAAAACATTTTTTCTGCTTAAATGAACAATGTCTTTTAATTTTAAATCTTTTATATGTAATTTTTCATCCAATAAAAAGTATATTTTCTTATTATCAGTATTTATTTTTAAATTATTATTTTTATCAAACAATTCGTTGGTTACATTTATTCTGTCTTCTGACAATAAAGCTAAATATTCATTCAGATATTTAATCCAGAAAATTTCTAAATCTTTTTCACATTCTTCTACAGCAATAATCTCGCTATCATCATTATGGTATAATGGTAGAACTTTTGAATATGAGATTTTTGTATTATTATTTTTATTAAGATATTTTATATTATCTTCAAGAGTATTTTCTAATTTTTTTTCATCAAATAAATCTTTAGATAAAATTCTTATATTATGAATTTCTTGAATATAATCTTTATATTCTAATATTTTTTTATACCCTAAATTAGGAAAAGAATATTGATATCCTAATTTAGAAAATTCTCCAGCAAAAATCTCATATATTCCTTTTTCTTTAAGATTAGAAGCAATTTTATTTATAATATCTTTTTCATCATAATTAGCATTTTTTAATATCTTATTAGAAGTAATAGGGATATTCATTTTAATGATTTCATTTGAATATTTGTATAAAGAAGCTATAGAAACTTTTCCTTCAAGGTATTTGCATAGAGTTGGAATATCAATTTTTTCATTTTTTAAATTTAATTCTTGAACAACTTTTGATTTAGAAAAATTTTCTAAAATAGTTAATTTTTTCATTTTTTGTTTATCATTAGTATTAAAAGATAAAGATAATTTATCCATCATTTCTTTTACCTTATAGTTTTTTAAAAAGGTACTATTTGTATGTAATTTGAAATTGTATTTTTCTAGTAAAATTTGTTGTAATTCTTTTCCTGTTATAATGTCCTTTTGCAATTCATTTTTAATATAATTTAATGCTTTTGCTACTAACTCTTTTCCTCTTTTATGATTGTTATCCCTATAAACATAAATATTAATATTAGCATCTTGAAATAATTTAGAGAAATTTCGCATAGCTATTATCAACTGTTTGGTAGTTTTATTGTGTTTAGGAAAATATTTATCCATATTTTGAGCAAGTTCGTAAAAACTAGTAGAACTAACACCTTCTTTTTTTAATATTTCAATTAGTTCTAATATTTGCTTTTTTCCAAAAGTTGTATTTTTAGCCATTAAGAATTTCCTAGATTTAATAGTTTAATAATTTGTGATGATATTAAAACTTGATGTTCAGACTCAGTAATCAAATTCATATCTTTATCTAAAAAAGCAATACCTTCTTGTCTTGCAAAATTTACTAAATCTTTTAAAATACTTTGGAAATCTATATTATTAGCTTTTTGAATTTGCAAAGAACTATTATTTTGAATGTTAGCTCTTTTAATTATTGCTTCAAGTTCTTTATTTTTGGCTTCTTGTTTTGCGATAATAGTTTTTAATTTAAAAACTTCAAATTGTTTATCCCCATCTATTTTATATTTCTCATTTTTAATATTATTGAATTTTGATTTTTCATTTGCTTCTAAAATCATATTTTTATAAACTTCATTTTTTGAAATTGCAGATGGAGTAATTACTGCATCAAATTTTTTATCCTCAGATGTTGATAATTTTTCCATCATTTCACATACATTTTTTTGATTAATCTTTGCATTAAGGCTTTTTAATTCCTGAATAGCTCTTGATAACAACTGTTCAGTAAGAGCTTTCTTTTTATTTCTCCACTCTTTTAAATTATCATTTTCGCTTCGTAAGTCTTTTACCATCATATTTCTCCTGCAATTGTTCTAAACTCATTGATTTCATCATTTCGTCATATAAAGTATTAATATGTTCTCCTAATTCAATATCAAGATGCCATGGTCTATTAAAATATACATCAGTTGAAGATAAACTTTTATGCCCCATTGCTTCTTTTGTAATGATTTTAATCTGGTCCATAGGAATATTATATTTTAAATCTTTTTTATTCATTAATATTTTGGCTTGAAATGTAGCCATCATAACTCCAAACATATGTCTCAAAGAGTGTAATCCTAAACCATCAAGATTATTTGCTTTTTCAGGGAAAAATTTTTTTAATTTTTCACAATGAGCTGTAAATGTAACATGCACTTGTTGCGGAGTTAATCTTGCACCACTATTTGTTACAAAAAAGAAAGGATGCTTTGGTATTCTTGAGCTTTCGGGTAAGAATTTATACTCTGCTAAAGTATCGAAAAATAAGTTTCTATATATATCTGAAATCCAATATAGTGGTATTCTATTCTTGAATCGTAAAGGAATAGGAGCTTTGAATCCAATATTAGAATGTGGTTTATCTTTTGCTGCATCAATATTATAAACATCTTGTAAAAAAGTTTTTCTACCTATTCCATGTATTCCTAATTGGTCATTACTTCTAGGATCAATCAACCATACATGTTTATTTTCATAATCAAAATCATATAAAGTTAAATTAAGTGCTTGTGAAATTCTTGCTGAACAAGCACCACATAATAGATAAATAAGTTTTTCTCTTGTTGATGATATTTCAAGTAAAGAATTAAATAATTGATGTGGGAAAGATTTAAAATCATTTCCCAAGGATTTATTTCTTGATGGAATAATAGAACTATCATTAGCAAATGCTTTTTGGGCAAGAGACCCCATTCTCAATCCATATCCATCATGTACAGAATTCTTAAAACTATAATTTAATGATTTAATGTTTTTTTGAAGGTTAAAACTTTTAAACAACTCTTGATTAGTTGATTTTAAAAAATCTTCAATAATTGCTTTATCTTTATCTATACTTGTAGATTGCTTTGGATTTATAGAAAGTATTTTGTAGTTAACTTCTTGGTTTAATTCTTCAACAAAAATTGAATCATAAATTTCAAATCCATTTTCACAGTCTGAAAGATATCTTGAAAGATAAAAAACCAATTCTTCATTTAAATTTGAAGGATTAGCTAAACTCCAAATAATAAATGATTTGATAGAAGATAAAATTGTTTTAAGAGAATTAGGTTTTACCCTTTTAATGAGAACTTTTATCTTGATATAATTTTCTAGTTCAGGAAAGAAATATAGTTCATTATTTAAATATAAAGTAAAAAAATACTCATTTCTGATTTCTTTATACATTTTATTAATTCCTAATTCAATTATATATAGTAATATTTTATATAAACTAAAATAAAGAATAACTTAATATTTAAATGTTAAAATATCAATGTTTTATATTTATTAACTCAAGTTATATACTATTGATAGTTCAAATCACTTGCTTTTATAACACCAAAAATATTTGAAAAAATCAAAACATTTTCATCTATATAATTTTGTTCATTTTTATCTAAATTATTATAATTTAAATAATCATAAGCAACACCTTCATATCT
>JALNXV010000292.1 GCA_023230175.1 Candidatus Cloacimonadota bacterium | reverse complement strand
AACCTGCGGAGTAAATGATTGTCTCCCATCTCATTTTCGCTTGCTTACGCCATTCTCGACTCACACTCGCTTTGTTCATTGCAAGTCAAGTCTGACTTTGCTTTGTTGTGCGAGCATCCTTGCTTGCACCTTAGTTTTTTTTCACATATCTTTAACCCTATAAACAAAAAGTATATAAATTAATTCGCTTTTTTCTAAACTTGCCTTAGTATATTAATAGAATAAATAAATTGTGGATTATAATGGGGAAAATAAAAATATTATCTGAAGAAGTTGCTAATAGAATAGCGGCGGGTGAAGTTATAGAAAGACCTGCTTCCGTTGTTAAGGAATGTGTAGAAAATTCAATAGATGCTTGTGCTTCTGAGATTATAGTGACTCTTGCCAATGGGGGTAAGGATTTAATACAAATCACTGATAATGGTTTAGGGATGTCTGAAGAAGATGCATTTATTTGTTTTGAAAGGCACGCTACCAGTAAAATAAAAACAGTTGATGATATTACTCATATAAATACAATGGGTTTTAGAGGAGAGGCTTTACCAAGTATTGCATCTATTAGTCATTTTCTATTAATCACTAAAACTGCTGAAGATGAGGTAGCAACAGAGATTAGTTTTGCAGGGGGAAAACTTAATTATATGAAAAAGACTTCTGCAAGAACCGGTACGACTATTTCTGTAAAAAATATTTTTTATAATATTCCTGCCAGAAGAAAATTTTTAAAATCCGAACCTGTTGAATATAAACATATCCTTAATTATATACATTATCAATCTATTCTTTTTCCTCATATCAGCTTTAAATTGATACATAATCAAAAAGAAAAATTAAACTACCCGGCTACGGATTCAATTGAAAAAAGAATGTTAGATATCTTTGGTACTTCATTTAGTAAACAACATTATATCTATCTTGAAAACCAAATTAATCAAATAGGTATCTTCGGGTATATTCAAGATATTGAAAAACCCGAACCGAACTTTAGTAATGACGTTCATTATATTTTTGTAAATAGGCGTTTTATTAATGATAAAACAATTTATTCTGCCATTAAAAATGCTTATGAACCTTTTTTAAAGAAATATCGATTTTTTGAGCATGGTAAATTACCAAATTATATTTTGTTTATCAATATTATCCCTGAAGAAATTGACGTTAATGTGCATCCGGCTAAGACAGAAATTCGTCTCAGAAATGCCGGTGCAGTTTATCAGTATGTTAAGCAATCAGTGTTAGATTGTCTTAATCAAGCAGAACATAATAGATACAATTCAACAAAAGAAAAGATTAGCAGTATTCCTTCGGACACTCCTTTAACCTATTCTGAACAAGAAATTGTTAAAGATATATATAAAGCTCCAAGTCCTCCTGAGAAAAAAACTGATAATGTAGATATTATTGAAAATAGTTTGCAAAACCTTTTTAGTTTTAAAAACGATACTCAAGAATATGATAAGCCTAAGTCTAATATAGAATCAAGATATCAAGCTCCAACATATAAAGAGCCGATACATTTTAATCAACAAAATTCTACCCAATATGAGAAATTAATTGATATAAATAATGAACCTATTCAAATCTTTCAAATGCATAATACTTATATCTTTATAGAAGTTGAAGATGGATATTGTGTTATAGATCAGCATGCCGCTCACGAAAGAATTAATTATGAAAAATTATTAAAAAGTATTGAAGAAAATAACCCTAACAAACAAAAATTACTTTTTCCGCTTATTATTGATTTGCCTAAGTATTTGGCAGAAAATATGTTTCAAATAATAAATGAAAATCTTGAAATTTTCAATAAATTGGGTTTTACCATAAAAACTTTTAGCGGAAATTCTTTGGCGATAGATGAGATTCCTTCATCTCTCAGTAATTGGGATGGTGGAGATGTTTTTTTAGATATTCTTAAACAACTACAAGAAGAATTGACTCAAACAAAAGATTTTCGTATTGCCTCAGCCGCCTCAGTGGCTTGTAAGGCGTCTATTAAAGCAGGACAAAAACTCTCTAAAAGAGAAATGCAAGAACTCATCAAAGAGCTGTTTACTTGTGAAACCCCTTTTTATTGCCCTCATGGCAGACCTCTTATTTTTAAAATGACTTTAAATGAAATAGAAAAAAGATTTAAAAGAATAGTATGATACCGATTATTACAATTCAAGGTCCGACAGCTTCCGGTAAATCTGACTTAGCAGTCAAGCTATGTAAACTTTTTGATACAGAACTTATCTCTGCAGACTCTCGACAAGTGTATAAATATATGGATATCGGAACTGCGAAACCGGATAAACAAATCCAAGCAGAAGTAAAACATCATCTAGTTGATATAATTGAACCTTCAGAGCGATATAGCACAGGTAATTTTCTTAAAGATGCTGAACCTATCATAGATAAGCTTAATTATAAGAATAAGATTCCGATTGTTTGTGGCGGCTCAATGTTGTACATAAAAAACTTGATTTCGGGAATATCAAAAATCCCGGATATACCTGCTGAAGTAACTGAATATGTTAAACAGCTATTTAAAGAAAAGAGTTTGAGCGAATTATACAAAGAGGTTCAGGAGTATGATAGTTTTTTTGCTGAAAGGATTACCTCGACAGATAAGCAAAGGATATCGAGAGCTTTAGAAGTCTGGTATGCCTTTAAACGGCCTTTGTCTGATTTTTGGATAGAAGAAGATGCAAATAAACATAAATATAAAGCCTTTGAGATTTATTTATCTCCTGACAGGCAAATACTTTATAAAAAAATTAATCAACGTATGGAATGTATGATTAAACAAGGGCTGATGAATGAGATTCATACTTTGTTGGATATGGGATTTTCACCGGAATCACCCGGGCTTAATAGTGTAGGATATAAAGAATTTATTCCTTACATAATAAATAAAAGAAATGATGATGTCATAATTCCTCAAGAACTAATAGAGTTGGCAGCTCAACATACACGAAATTATGCAAAACGACAGTTAACATGGTATAAAAAAGTTAAATTTGAATTTGCTATTTCGCCCGAACAGATTAATTTATCATATATAGAAAAAAATATTAAAAGTTTTTTTGATATTTAAGGAGTAATAATGGCAGATAATAATGAAACAGAAAATATTACCGGGAGATAACAATGATAATAGCTAAGGTTAATGAAGAGTACATAACTGATATTGAGGCAAAACTCGAATTAACAAGATTGGTACATCTCCAAAAACAAGGTTTTTCATTATTTGATTTAAAAGAAAAATTGATACAACACCTTATAAATCATTGTTTGATTAATCAACTTGCAAAACAACAGAATTTTGATATTTCTGATGATGAAACTGAAGAAGCATATATTGAATTTTTATTAAAGTTTGACAGTTCAGAAAATTATGAGCAATTTTTACATTTTCATTCCTTTAATGAAGCCCAGATAAAAGAATATCTTAAGAGTGTTTATCGGGTTAAATACTACATTAATAAAGTTTTAAGCAAGGAAATGAATGCTAGTAAGGATGTTATCAATCAAGTATTAGAAGATTTTAAAGATTGTATTAGAGAAGAAAAAGCTGTTAGGATTTCGCATATATTGATAAAAAGAAAAGATGAAGTCGGTAAAAATAAGATTGAAGAAATTTATAAAAAAATAAAAAATAAAGATTCCTTTTCTCAGCTTGCTTTAAATTGTTCAGAGTGTAAAAGTAATTGTAGCGGTGGAGATATGGGTTTTATTCATAAGGGAGAACTTCTTCCCGAGATTGATGAAGTTGCGTTTTCTATGAAAATTAATGAGATATCTAAACCTTTTTTAAGTAAATATGGCTATCATGTAATTATGGTTACAGATATTAAAAAATATGAAAAAAAATGCTACGATAACTTCAAGGACGCAATATTGAAAAGAACGATCGCAATTGAGGCAGAAATTAAAATAAATAAATTTTTTAAAGAACTTAGAAATAATTCAGTAATTAAGATTTATGATAATATTTTTTGATAGAAATGAGGTGTTTAATGTTGAATGATTTATTTGAAAAAAGACGTTCATATAGAGCAATAGAAAAGATTGATATAACTGATGATATGATTAAAGAACTTGTTGTTGCAGCATCAAAAGCACCTTCGTGTTATAATAATCAACCGTGGAGATTTGTTTTTGTGAGAGATGAAGAACAGCTTAAGAAATTGCACCCCGCTTTATCAAAAGGTAATGAATGGGCTTATAATGGTTCGCTTTTTATTGCTGTATATGCTGACAGAAAATCTGATTGTCTCGTTGCCGGTAGAGAATATTTTCTTTTTGACACCGGAATGTCTGTAATGAATATCCTGCTCAAAGCTGTTGAAATGGATTTGGTTGTTCATCCTATCGCAGGCTATGATGAAAGTAAATTTAAGGAAATCTTAAATATTGAAGATAAATATACCCTTATAACTGTCATTGTCGCCGGAAAAAAAGCAAACCAAATACCTGACTCCTTTACCAAAGAAATGATAGATATGGAAAAGTACCCCTCTCCAAGAAAAGAATTAAACGAAATATATTCTATCGATAAGGTTTAATTGTTCAACAAGCATTCTTGCTTGCTGGACTTGAGTTGTTCTACAAGCTTCCAGCTTGTAGTTTCATAAAGTATTGAATACTTATCACTTAAGATTTTGAGTGCAAGCAAGATGCTCGCACAACATTAATTTTGAGGCAGTCTTTTCCGGTTTGTAGCTAAAGTGCAAGCAGGGATGCTCGCACAACATTAATTTTGAGGCAGTCTTTTCCGGTTTGT